>NZ_JBFAOU010000046.1:0-49246 GCF_040675365.1 Catellatospora sp. NPDC049609
TCCAAGACCCGAGGTCAGTTGGGAAGAGGGTCAGACCGGACCGGGAGGACTCCCATCCCGGTCCAGCCATGCCCCGATGAGGTCGGCAGCGCCGAAGGCGCCCCCCGGCGCAGGCCCGCAGCCGTCTTCGAGCGCGGTCAGCGCTGCGCGGCGGGCACCCAGCGCGCGACCAGGCGGCGGCGGGCGACCATGCCCGCGGCGAGCACCGGCATCCCGGCCAGCAGCAGCCACAGCGGCCGCCCGGCCCAGTACGCCCACGACTCGACCTCACCGACGCGCTGCACGCTGTACCCGTCGTCGTCGAGCACGTACGCCTCGATCGTCGTGGTCTGCGTGCGCGCCTCGAGCTCCTGGTAGAGCAGGGTCAGCCGGCCGCGCTGCAGGCGCCCGTCGGCGTGCCAGGTCGCGCCGTGGCAGTAGAAGTCCGCCCGGGGCGCCCTGGTCCAGATCGTGCCGTGCCGGCAGTCGGCGTCGACGACGGCCACCTCGGTGCGCTGCCCGTACAGGCCGACGTAGTCGGCGGGTGCGAGCTGGCGCATCGCCACCCCGGACACGCCCCACGACAGGCCGAGGGCGCCCAGGCCGACGATCGTCGCCACCGCGACCGCCGCGCCCTGGCGCAGCCGGCTCGCCCCGCGCGGCGCCGCGTCGAGCAGCGCGAACCCGAACGCCAGGCCGGGCAGCGCGATGTTGACCATCGTCAGGCCGAACCCGGCGAGCACCGTCGTGCACACCGCGAGCGCCAGCGACGCCAGCCCCACGCCCCCGACCAGGACCGCCAGCCCCACGACGGTGCTCGCCACCAGGTCCGACACGGACACGTCGTAGTCACGCCGGGGTGCGGAAGGGCTTGCGGACCGCTCGGCCATCTTCGTCCCCTCAGGTGGCGTTAGAAGGCCTCACTTTAGGGGTACGCGTGCGGGTTGGCATCCGGTGAACCACGGGGCGGCCCAGACCGCACGCCAGGTCACGGCCGGACCGTCAGCACCACTCGATGCCCTGCCCGTGGCCCATGGTGAAGGCGACCGGGCGTCCGTCCACCGCCAGCACGAACCGTCCCCGCGGCACGTCGCCCGCGACCTGCCGCGCGACCTGCGGGACCACCGCCGCCGCCTCGTTGCTGACCCACACCGTGCCCGGCCGCCGCCGCGCCAGCTCCGCCATCTGCCCGGTGAACCGCTCCACCCCGGCGGTGTCCAGGTAGGCCAGCACCGCGGTGTGGAACACCACCAGTGTCGCGTCCGCCGGGGCCTGCTCGGCCAGCGCGAGCAGCGACTCGTTGAGGTCGCCGCGGACCAGCGCCGGCGGGTCGCCCGCGGCGATGGCGGCGGCGGCGACCAGGCGCTCGCGCCGGTCGGCGTGCTCGGGCCAGATCAGGCTCTCCAGCCAGCGCACGTCACCGGGGTCGGTGACGTCGAGCGGGTTCAGGTCGATGCCGGCCCGCCACACGACCCGCGGCACCTCGGCCGGCACCGGGACCGGCCCGTCGACCGCGCACTCCAGCAGCGGCCCGTCCGCGGGGCCGAACGGCTCGCCGTCGCCGAACCGGTACCGGTAGCGGTCCGGGTAGAGGCACAGCCCGGCGGAGGCGCCGACCTCGAGCAGCGCCAGCGGCTGCGGCAGCGCGGCGAGCACCGGCAGCAGCGTCGCGCACCGGCCGGCCTCGTTGGTCTGCGTGCTGCGGTCCAGCATCTCCCGGCTCACCGAAGCCCAGTTCGCGAGCAGGAACTCCCGGAACGCCGGGTAGTCCCCGACCGGCCCGCCGAGCAGGCGTACGGCGCCGAGCAGCAGGTTGGGCTGGCGCTTGGCCAGCGGCAGCTCGCCGAGCATGGCGAGCGCCGCCGGGTCCTCGGCGATGGCCGTGCACAGCCGCTCGTACGACGGCGACCGTCCGGCCAGCTCCCGCTGCGCGAAGGTGCGGTAGGTCTGCGCGAGGGCCTCGTCGCCCCGGGGGATGCCATTCACGATCCGTACCGTAGAGCGTGGCCGGAGCCGGGCGCACCGTGATCAGCGCGACACGGCGGTGTGGTGTGCCAGCAGCCGGGTGAGCAGCTCTGTCAGCTGTGCCCGCTCCCGGTTGTTCAGCGGCGCGAGCAGCTGCTCCTGTACGCCGTCGAGCAGCTCGGCGAGGCGGTCGAGGCGCTCGCGGCCGGTGCCGGTGATGGTGATGACGTTGCGGCGGCGGTCGCCGGGGTCGGGGCTGCGCCGCACGAGGTCGCGTTCGGCGAGCTCGTTGAGGGTGGCGACCAGGTCGGACAGGTGGATGCCGCTGCGCCGGCCGAGGGTCGCCTGGCTGGCGGGGCCGTGCTCGGCGAGGGTGGCCAGGACGCGGTAGTGGTAGCCGCGGGCGTCGGCGGCGGCCAGCCCGTCGGTGACCAGGCGGCCCGCGTGCGCGGCGGTCTGCGTGAGCAGCCAGCTCGGCAGGCTGGTGAGGCGGGTGGGCGCGACGTCGGCGGCCGGTGCGGGCATGTGATCACTGTACAAGCCGTTGGTGCCCCTAACGGAACGTCGGCGCGGGCGCGGGTCGCCGTGCCACCCCCTTTCGTCAGCGGGCGGACACGGCGGCGGTGGAGGAGGAGGCGGCGCCGCCGGTGATGGCGGCCATCAGGGCCATGTTCATCGCGTAGATGACCTTGCCGACGGCGGGTCCGCACCACTCGCCCTCGGTCAGCTCCTGGATGCGGTGACGCATGTCGTCGCGGTTCATCTCCGGGAAGTGGTGGCGGTCCAGCATCAGCGTGTGGATCAGCGAGAGCAGGCTGACCGAGTCGCGGTCCGGCTCGGCGATGCGGTTGAGCACGTCACGCAGGTGGTCCACCAGGTTCTTCTCGGCGGCCCGGTCCACCTCGGGGTAGCGGGGCCGGTGGAAGACGCCCATGACGCGGTGGTCCACCCGCTCCAGCACGCCCTTGGCCACGAGCCCTTCGAGCAGTCGCTGGCGGTGGTGCGGGGAGGCCAGGTGGTAGATCCACCAGTCGGGGGCGTGGCCCTTGGCGTCCTCGGCGATCTCGACCAGGGCGGCGTCGGCGGACAGGTTGCCGACCGCGGTGCGGTCGACGGCCACGACCTCGCCGCGCTGGATCGCGATGCGGCCCGCGTTGGCCAGGCTGAACAGCACCGCCCCCTCGATCCCGAAGTCGAGGTGGTTGATGGGCACCAGCGGCCTGCCGGTCGCGTCGTCGTAACTGAGCAGGACCAGCTGCTCCGCCAGAGAGAGCTCCATAAGCCCGAGTTTAGGCGCTTTGCCCGCATCCGCAGGGGCTACGCGGGACTGCCGCCCCGCGCACTAGGCTGCGGCCATGGGTGAGCACCGCTACGAGCTGACCGTCGAGTGGACGGGCGACGAGGGCACCGGCACCGGCAGCTACCGCGGCTACCGGCGTACGCACGAGGTGCACGCGCCGGGCCGGCCGACGCTGCCCGGCTCGTCGGATCCGGCGTTCCGCGGCGAGGCCGACCGCTGGAACCCCGAGCAGCTGCTGCTGGCCTCGCTGTCGCAGTGCCACATGCTGTGGTACCTGCACCTGTGCTCCGTCAACGGGGTGGTCGTCACCGGCTACACCGACACCCCGCAGGCGACCATGGTCGAGGACGAGACCGGCGGGCACTTCACCGAGGCGGTGCTGCGCCCGCACATCACCGTCGCAGACGCCGGGATGACCGAGCGTGCCCTGGCGCTGCACGCCGACGCGAACAAGGCCTGCTTCATCGCCGCCTCGGTCAACTTCCCGGTGCGGCACGAACCGGTGATCGTCACCCCGGGCCAGGGCTGATCCCCGGAGCGGCACGAGCCGGTCATTGTCCCCCCGGGCCGAGGCTGATTCCCGGTCCGGCACGAACCCGCGATCGTCATCCCGGGCCGAGGCTGACACCGCGGCATCGTCGCGCTCCGGAGCCGCTCAGCCGAGCAGCGAGCCTTCGCGCAGCCTGCGTACCCACCGCTGGACCTGGGCTCGGCCGCGCAGCCGCACCACCGCGACCTGCTCGCCGCGCTGCTCCAGCAGCCCGGCCACGCGCTGGCCGGGCTGGCCCTGGGTGCGCCACGCCCAGCGGATCACGTGCTCGGGATCGGTGAACACGGTGCGCAGCGGCCCCTCGGTGTTGCCGTTCCACAACTGCTCACGGCGCCAGCGGCGCAGCACCGTGCGGCGGGTGACCTGCCACATGGTCAGCCGTCGCGGGTGGTCCAGCCACAGCACGGTGTCGGCGCGGCCGCTGAGCAGGTCGCCGAGCTTGTTCGTGTACTGCCACTCGGTGACCCAGCGCGGTTGCGCGGCGAACGCGGCGACGTCGTCGGCGAAGGTCGGCAGCGGCTGCCAGTCCGGCCCGTGGTGCAGCGCGTCCAGCTCGACGCGGGGCAGCCCGAGCGTCTCGGCGATCGCCGTGCTCAGCGTGGTCTTGCCCGCCCCCGAGGTCCCCGCGACCAGCACACGGTCGGGCACCCACGGCAACGGATCGTCGACGGTCAGCAACGGCACCGGCGTACCCTACCGCGAAGATCGCCGCGCCGTGCGACCGCCAAGATCCCGACGATCTTGCGCGAACTGTTGCTGTTATGCCCGGAACGAGTGTGTCGTCCCCACAGTCCGCGCAAGATCGGCGAGGTGGAGCGGGTGAGGCGGGTCGGGTCAGTAGACCTTGAGGAGGTCTACGACGAAGATGAGGGTGGCGCCGGGCTTGATGACGCCGCCCGCGCCGCGGTTGCCGTAGCCCAGGTGGGGCGGGACGACGAGTTTGCGGCGGCCGCCGACGCGCATGCCGGCGACGCCCTGGTCCCAGCCGGCGATGACGCGGCCCGCGCCGAGCTGGAACTGGAACGGCGAGCCCCGGTTCCAGGACGCGTCGAACTCCTCGCCTTCGAAGGTGACGCCGACGTAGTGCACGGCGACGGTGCGGCCGGCGACGGCCTCGTCGCCGTCGCCCACCACCAGGTCGGTGATCTCCAGGTCGGCCGGAGGCGCTCCCTCGGGGAACTCCACGGTCGGTTTGCTCAAGGTCATGTTTGCCATCCTAGGCACACCGGGAACGCGGTCAGCGCAGCGCCGCCGTCGAGCCGCGCACCACCAGCTCGGGGCGGAACATGTACTCGCTGTGCGGGGCGGCGTACCCGCCGATCTCGTCGAGCAGCGCGCGCACCGCGGCCTGCGCCATCGCCCGCACCGGCTGGCGCAGCGTGGTCAGCGGCGGGTCGGTGTACGCCATCAGCAGCGAGTCGTCGAACCCGACCACCGACACGTCGGCGGGCACGGCAAGGCCGCGCTCGCGCACCGCCCGGATCGCGCCGAGCGCCATCAGGTCCGACCCGCACAGCATCGCGGTGACGCCGCGTTCGAGCAGCCGCAGCGCGGCCCCGTGGCCGCCCTCGACGCCGAACGGCGCGATCTCGATCAGGTTCTCCAGGTCGCCGGCGTACAGCCCGGCCATCGCCTGGGCGAACCCGGCGACCTTGCGGCGGGTCGGGGTGAACCGGCGCGGGCCGCAGATCAGCCCGATGCGCCGGTGCCCGAGCGAGGCCAGGTGCGCCACGGCGAGCTCGGCCGCGGCGTGCTCGTCGCACGACACGAACGGCGCGGCCACCCCCGGCAGGTATCCGTTGACGAGCACGAACGGCACCCGGTCGGCGGTCAGCCGGTGGTAGCGGCCCGGGTCGCCGTCGGCGGAGGCGTGCATGCCGGACATGACCACGATCCCGGCGACGTCGCGCTCGCGCATCATGTCGACGTACTCGTCCTCGCTGACCGTGCCCGGCGTCTGCGTGCACAGCATCGACGTGTAGCCCTGCTGGGCCAGCGTCGACTCGGCGATCTGCGCGAACGCCGGGAAGATCGGGTTGTCCAGCTCGGGCAGGATCAGCCCGACCAGGCCCGCGCCGGTGCGGTGCAGGTGCCCGGGGCGCTCGTAGCCCAGCACGTCCAGCGCGGTCAGCACCGCCTGGCGGGTGGACGCCGAGGCGCCGGGCCGGTCGTTGAGCACCCGCGACACGGTCGCCTGGCTGACCTGCGCCTGGGCGGCGATGTCAGCCAGGCGTGCGCGCGTGCCCACTCAGCCCTTCGTCCCGCCGGCGGTCAGGCCGGACACCAGGTGGCGCTGGGCGTACAGGAACACCAGGCCGGCCGGGACGGTGACCAGCACCGCCGCGGCGGTCAGGTACTCCCACTGGGCGTTGAACTGCGGCACGAACTGCTGCATGCCGTAGGCCAGGGTGAACCGGTCGTCGGTCTGCATGAACGCCGACGCGTACGCCACCTCGCCCCACGCGGTCAGGAAGGTGTAGAACGCGGTGACCGCGATGCCGGGCCGGGCCAGCGGCATGATGACCTTCCAGAACGTGGCGAACGGGCCCGCGCCGTCGATCGAGGCGGCCTCGTCCAGCGACGTCGGGATCGAGTCGAAGTAGCCCTTGAGCATCCACGAGCAGAACGGCACCGCGATCGTCAGGTACGCGATGACCAGCGCCGCGTGGGTGTTGATCAGCCCGAGCGCGGCCATGATCTGGTAGATCGGCACGATCAGGATCGCGACCGGGAACATCTGCGTCACCAGGAACACCAGCAGCAGGTGCCGGCGGCCGGGGAAGTTGAACCGCGACAGGGCGTAGCCGGTGGTCGCCGACATCAGGATGCCGATGAGCATCGTGCACAGCGCGATGACCACCGAGTTGACCATCCACGTGGGGAAGCTCGTGTCGAACAGCACGTAGGAGTAGTTGGCCAGGGTCGGTTCCTTGACCAGCGTCAGCTCGCTGCTCTGCACGGCGTGGCCGGGCTTGAACGACGACAGCAGCACCCACACGATCGGGAACACCGCGATCAGCGACGCGACGATCAGGGTGGCGTGCAGGCCGAGCGAGGCCAGCGGGCTGCGGCGGCCGCGGCCGCGGGGGTGGGCGCCGGTGGTCTGGGGGGCCGGAGCGGCCATCGGAGTGACGGTCATGGTCACCACACCTCGCCTTGCTTGCGCAGCGCCCGCCGGTACAGCACCGAGAAGACCAGCAGGATGGACAGGATGAGTACGCCGTACGTGGACGCCATCGAGTAGTTGCGGATGCCCTCGAACGCGGACCGGAACGCGCCGGTCACCAGGATCTCGGTCTGCCCGGCGGGGCCGCCGCCGTTGACCAGGAAGATCACCGGGAACATGTTGAAGGTCCAGATGGTGCCCAGCAGCAGCACGGTCATGCTGACCGAGCGCAGGCCGGGCAGGGTGATGTTGACGAAGCGCTGCCAGGCGGTGGCGCCGTCGATCTCGGCGGCCTCGTACTGCTCGGTGGGGATGGTCTGCATGCCGCCGAGCAGGGTCACCATCATGAACGGCACGCCCAGCCAGATGTTGGCGACGATGGCGGTCAGCAGCGAGGTCTTCCAGTCGGCGAACCACTCGACGCGGCTGATGCCGGCGGCCTCGAGCAGGGAGTTGATCAGGCCGAACTTCTCGTTGAACATGAACCGCCAGGCGAACGCGGACACGAAGGCGGGCACCGCCCACGGCAGGATCAGCAGCACCCGGTAGACGCCGCGCCCGCGGATGGGGCGGTTGAGCAGCACCGCCAGGCCCAGGCCGAGCGCGTAGTGGAACACGACGCAGCCGACGGTCCAGATCAGCGTGATGCCCAGCCACTGCCAGAACCGCCCGACCTTGCCCGAGAGCACGTCGGCGTAGTTGTCGAGGCCGATGTACTGCCAGGCGTTCGGGTTGGGCCGGCACACCTCGGCGCCGGTGATCGACCGGTCGCAGATCTCGGCGAGCTGGTTGGCCTCGGTGAGGTCGGTGAACGACAGCAGGATGCCGCGGCCCAGCGGGTAGAAGATCAGCACCGCGAGCACGATGACGACGGGCGCCACCATGACCCAGGCGTACCAATGCTTGTCCCAGCTGCGGCGCAGTCGTCCTGGTCGGGGGGTCTCGCGCGGCGGGGGACTGGTCCGGGCCGGCGGCGTGGCGGTGGCTGTGCTCACGGGCGTGCTCCGAGGGGGTGGAGGGGCCGCGCCCTGCCGTCGGGCGCGGGGGAACGGGGCCGAGGCCGGTCCCTGTGACGGGACCGGCCTCGGGCGAGGATCAGGACGCGGAGTAGTCCTTGACGACCTCGGTCTTGTACGTGTCGGCGACCGTGTCGAGCGACGCCTTCGCGTCCTTGCCCTGGACCAGGACCTCGGTGGCCATGACGTCGAGCGCGGTGAAGAACTGGCCGCCCTCGGGGATCCACGGACGCGCCACGGCGGCCGCGACGACCGGCTGGAACGCGGCGATGATCGCGTTGTTCTTCACCGAGTCGATCTCGTACGCCGACTTGCGGGTCGGCAGCACGCCCAGCTTGTCGGCCAGGAACGCCTGCGACTGCGCCGAGGACATGAACTTCACGAACGCGATGGCCGCGGCGGCCTTGTCCTGCGCCATGCCGGAGTACAGCACGTAGTTGTGGCCGCCCACCGGGGCGCCGGCCTTGGCGGAGCCGGCCGGGACCGCGGCGACGCCGAGGTTCTCGATGCCGCCGAAGGTCGGGGCGGTGCGGACGTTGTTGACCTCCCACGGGCCGTTGATGATCATGGCGACCTTCTGCTCCTTGAACAGGGTCATCATGGTCCCGTAGCCGTCCTTGGCCGGCGGCTTGACCGCGGCACCGGACTTGACCAGGTCGGCGGCGACCTTGATGCCGGCGACGTTGGCGTCGGAGTTCACCACGATCTTCTTGGCGGCGGTGTCGACCAGGTCGCCGCCCTCGCCGTAGATGAACGGCAGCAGGAAGTAGCCGCCCGGGTTGATGAACAGGCCGTCCTTGCCGGTCTTGGCCTTGATCGTCGCGGCGGCGGTCTTCACGTCGGCCCAGGTCTTGGGGGCCTCGGTGATGCCGGCCTCGGTGAAGATCTTCTTGTTGTACATCAGCGCGAGCGAGTCGGTGACCTGCGGCACGCCGTAGGTCTTGCCCGCGAACTTGTTCGCCGACATCGGGGTGGCGAAGAAGTCGGACTCGTCGGCGAGCAGCTCGCTGCCGTCGAGGTTGTACAGGTAGCCCAGGGAGGCGAACTCCGGCACCCACGCCACCTCGGCGCGCAGGATGTCCGGGGCGCCCGACTTGGCCGCGGCGGCGGTCTTGAACTTGTTCTGGGCGTCACCGAACGGGACCGACTGGTAGTTGATCTTGACGTTCGGGTACGTCTTGTTGAACTCGGTGATGAGCTGCTTGAACGCCGGGCCCTCGTTGGCGGGGTCCGACGTGTCCCACCACGTCAGCTCGGCCGACAGGGCCGCGGGGTCGGTCTTGGTGGGTGCCTCGGTCGCGTCGTTGCCACAGGCCGTCACCACGAGAGCGATGGCGGCGGAGGCAAGAACGGCGATCCCTCTGGCGGTGCGACGCATTATTCGCTCCTCGGGGGTATGCCTGTCCTTTCAGCGCCGGACGTTAGCAAGAAGTTTCTGATTCAGAAAGTCCTTGCGGCTCCCGCAGCAAGCCCGTTACCAAACGGCAGCCGAAAACCGGCCAAAACCAGGACCATCTGCATGCGTGACCCCGTTCACAGCGCTATGATCTAACGAAATCAATCGGAAGACCTTGCTAACAGTTTCACGGCCCGGTGAAAACGGCTGCCGCCGGGCACCCTCGACGTGACACAGTCCACGCATGCGCGATCCCGACCACACCGACCTCGACCAGGCACTGCGCTCAGCGCTGACGGTGCTGCGCGGCCAGGCCGGCGCCGACTGGACCGTCCCCGCCGGGCCGCTGGACTGGACCTGCCGCGACACCGCCGCCCACATCGCCCACGACCTGCTCGCCTACGCCGGTCAGCTCGCCGCCGCACCCGACGACGCGTACCTGCCCTGCGACCTGACGGTCCGCCCCCACGCCACCGTTGCCCAGATCTTGCAGATCATGACGGCATCGGGCGGTCTGCTGTCCACCGCGCTGGCCGCCGCCGACCCGGCGCTGCGCGCCTGGCACTGGGGACCGTGCGACCCCAGCGGCTTCGCCGCCATGGGCATGGCCGAGACCCTCCTGCACACCCACGACATCACCCAGGGCCTGCGCGCCGCCTGGACGCCGCCCGCCGACCTGGCCGCCCTGGTCCTGCACCGGCTGTTCCCCGACGCCCCCGACGGCGACCCCACCGCCGTCCTGCTGTGGTGCACCGGCCGCGGCGAACTGCCCGGCCACGCCCGCCGCACCGAATGGTCCTGGCGCGCCGCCCGGCCGTGACCCGGCGGCCCGCGCCCGGCGGGCCGCCGGGGACGCAAGCGATGAGGCTTCCCACAAACCGTTGAGGCCGCCGGACCGCGGCCCTACCGTCATCGCATGAGCGCCGACGACGTCCGGGCGCTGCTGCGCGAGCGCGGCGCCGAGACCATCGACCACCCCGGCGGCACCCTCCACGCCCACCTGGTGCGCGTCCACGACCGGCTCGCCGGCCACGGCCTGCCCGAGGCGACCTGCCTGGCCGGGCTGGCCCACGCCGCGTACGGCACCGACGGCTTCGACACCGCCCTGCTCACCCTCGACGAGCGGCACGTGCTGCGCGCCGCCGCAGGCGAGCAGGCCGAGCAGACCGTCTACCGCTACGCCGCCACGCTGCGCAAGGCCACCTGGCGGGAGCTGGCCGCCACCCGGCGGCTGCACGACCGCTTCACCGCCACCGCCGAGACCCTCACCGCCGCGCAGCTGCGCCCGCTGGTCGACATCAGCATCGTCAACGAGCTCGACCTGTGCGAGCAGGCACCCGAGGTCGCCACCCGCTACGGCGACTACTTCCGCGGCCTGTTCACCTCCTGGGCCGAGCTGGCCTCACCGCCGGTGCTCGCCGACGCCCGCGCCGTCCTGCGGTTCTGACCGCCGCGTAAATCGTCGCGCCCAGGCGCCAACCATCGCCGCCCCGGCTGTCGTCTACGGGGGTCGAGCAGTGTCGGCACAGGGGACAGGAGCGGCATGGACGACGCCGGGTTCGACGAGTACGTGCACGCCCGGCTGGGCCAGTGGTCACGGGTGGCGTACCTGCTCACCGGTGACCACCACGCCGCCGAGGACCTGCTGCAGAACGCCCTGTTCAAACTCGCCGTGTCCTGGCGCAAGGTCCGCATCGACACGCCCGACGCGTACGTCCGCAAGATCCTCTACCACGAGCACGTGTCCCACTGGCGGCGCAGCCACCACCTGCGCGCCGAACACGTCACCGACCGGCTGCCCGAACGCGCCACCGGCGCCGACGTCGCCGCCGACACCGTCCGCCGGATCCTGCTGCGCCAGGCCCTGGCCAAACTCACCCACAAGCAGCGCGCGGTCATCGTGCTGCGCTTCTTCGAGGACCTCACCGAACCCGAAGCGGCCGACGCCCTCGGCGTGTCCGTCGGCACGATCAAGAGCCAGACCTTCCGTGCCCTCGCCCGGCTGCGGGAGGTCGCCCCGGAACTGCACGTGCTCGTCAAGGAGACCAGGGAGGTGCCGGCATGAGCGACCTGCGTGAACTGCTCGACGGCCTGGCCGGCGAAGCGCCGCGCTACGACGTCGTGCCCGCGGTGCGGGCGCGCCGCCAACGGCGCATCCGCCACCGCCGCATCGCGGGAGTCGGCCTGCTGGCGAGCGCCGTCATCGTGGCCGTGGGAACGCAGGTGCCGCGGGCGTTCGGCCCCCCTGGCGACAGCCCGGCGGCGCAGCCGTTCCCCACCGTGTGGAACGGCTGCCAGGCGCAGCGCCTGCCGCTGCCCGCCGGCTACGACGGAGTCAGCGCGGTGGGCGCGATGGATCCCACGGGCCGCTACCTCGGCGGAGGCGCGAGCCGTGGCCAGACCTCGATCGCCGTCATCTGGGACCGCGGGGGTCAGCCCCGGCAGGTGCCGGTCCAGGGCGATTCCGTCGGTGTCGCCGACCTGGACGCCACCGGCACGGCTCTGGTGAGCAGCGTCGTCGACGGTGAGAACGTCGGCTGGATCGTGCGCGACGGCATCGCCGCCCGGCTGCCTGGCACCGACGTGGCCGTGCTGCGGTTCAACGCCACCGGCCAGGTCCTCGGCAGGATCGGCATGCGGCCCATGGTGTGGCGCGACGCCAGCAGGCAACCCACCCCGCTGCCGCTGCCCGACGGCATCACCCAGGCCGCCGTGTACGACATCGCCGACGACGGAACCGTCGTCGGCACGATCCACGGCACGGCCGGCCCCCGCCCCTACCTCTGGCACCCCGACGGCACCGGCGAGGAGCTGGCACTGCCCGAGCAAGCCGCCGAGCCGATCCAGGACGTCCGCGTCGGCGCGGTCTATGGCGACTGGATCACCGGCGCGGTGCGGTACGGCGACTCCGCCGGAACCACGCTGCTCATCCGCTGGAACCGGGCCACCGGCCGGCAGTCGTGGTGGCCGGCCCGCAGCATGCCGGACGCGTACGGCGACGGCATCGGCGCCGGAGCAGACCGGTTCCACGACGGGCGCGCACGGCTCGATCCCGACACGGTGCACGCCGGCACCGACATCGAACTCACCGCGTTCGGCACCGGCCGGACCCTGCCGACCGCCGCGGGGGCCGTCCCGCCCACCAACGGACCGGACGCGCAGTTCGCGGCGATCAGCCGGGACGGTTCCGTGATCGGCGGCAGCCAGGAGTTCCCCATCGCCGCCGGCAGCGAACAGACCATCCCCGGCGCCGTCTGGTGGCGCTGCGACTGACCGACGCCGCTGGAGGGCGGTCTGCGGGCCGCCCTCCGGCACAGGTCACGGACAGCCGCGGTGGCGCTCCCACTCGTGCGACAGGATCGACATCACCGTCGCGTCGACCCACCCGTCGCCGTCGCGCTTGACCTCACGCAGCACACCCTCGGCGACGAACCCGACCTTCTCGTACACCCGGCGCGCCCGCGGGTTGAACGCGAACACCTCCAGCCCGATGCGGTGCAGGCCCACCTGCTCGAAGCCGTACCCGACGAACATCCGGACCGCCTCGGTGCCCAGACCCCGGTCGCGGCCGGCCGGGCCGATCAGCACCCGGAAGTTGCAGCTGCTGTCGGCCGCGCTCCACTCGTTGAACACGACCTCCCCGACGCACCCGCCGCCGGCCCGGTCCACCACCGCCAGGTCCAGGCGGTCCGGCTGGGCGTTGCGGGTGCCGTACCAGCGCCGCAGGATCCTCTCCTGCTCCACCGGGTCCTCATCGGCGGTGCTGCCGGTCAGCCGGATCACCTCCGGGTCGCTCAGCGCGGCCCGCATCCCGTCCAGGTCCGTGTCGGCGAACGGGCGCAGCACCACCTTCTCGCCGGTCAGCGTGGGTTTGACGGAAAAGTCCGCGACGTGTTCCCCGATCATCCCGCGATGATGGCGACCCGCCCGCCCCGGCGCAAACACAAATCCGTCACCGCCACCCCCACCGCGCCGCGGACCACCGGCCGGCCACGCCCGAACCCGGACCCCGCGGCACGAACCCACCCGAGCACAGCACCCGCCACCCTGATGAGGCATGCTGGACACCGAACGTTGCGACTGGCGGCACGAGGATGGGAACGACCATCGGGGAGCAGGCCGCGGAAGCCGACCGCCTGGGCGACCGCGATGAGGAGCCGCATGTCCGCGCCCACCACCACCGCCCGGCTGCTGCCCGGCAAACCCGTCGCCGAAGCCGTCCTCGCCGACGTCGCCACCCGCGCCGGCGCGCTGCGTGCCCGCGGCATCACCCCGAGCCTGGCCACGCTGCTCGTCGGTGACGACGACGCCAGCGCCGGCTACATCCGCATCAAACAGCAGCAGGCCGCCGACCTCGGCTTCGTCTCACCGCACGAGCACCTGCCCGCCGACGCCGGCCAGGCCGACGTCGAAGCCGTCATCAAAGCCTGGAGCGACGACCCGGCCGTGCACGGCATGCTCGTG
This sequence comes from Catellatospora sp. NPDC049609, assembly GCF_040675365.1. Lineage (NCBI taxonomy): Bacteria > Bacillati > Actinomycetota > Actinomycetes > Micromonosporales > Micromonosporaceae > Catellatospora > Catellatospora sp. NPDC049609. Next base: position 13,837 of record NZ_JBFAOU010000046.1, read on the forward strand.
CAGTACCCGATCCCCGGGCACCTCGACTACAACGCCGCGCTCGCCGTGATGGACCCCGACAAGGACGTCGACGGCATGCACCCGGTCAACATGGGCCGCCTCGCGCTGGGCATGCCCGGCCCGCTGCCGTGCACCCCCGCCGGCATCGAGGCCCTGCTCGCGCACTACGACATCCCGATCGCCGGGCGGGAGGTCGTCATCGTCGGCCGCGGCGCCACCCTCGGCCGGCCGCTGGCGATGCTGCTCGCCCAGAAACGGCCCACCGCCGACGCCGCCGTCACCGTCGTGCACACCGGCGTCAAGGACTGGCCCCGCTACACCCGCCGCGCCGACGTCCTCATCGCCGCCGCGGGCGTGCCCGGCATCATCCAGCCCGAACACGTCAAGCCCGGCGCGACCGTCGTCGGCGGCGGCGTGCGCTACGAGGGCCGCCGCATCCTGCCCGACGTCGACGAGTCCTGCGCCGACGTCGCCGGGGCCATCACCCCCCGCGTCGGCGGTGTCGGCCCCACCACCGTGGCGATGCTGTTCCGCAACGCCGTCGCCGCCGCCGAGCGGGCCAACCCGTGACCGCGGCGAGGGCCGCGGTCGCCGCGCTGCACCGCCACCCGGTCAAGTCCCTGCTCGGCGAGCAGCTGGCCAGCGCCGACGTGACCGAGCGGGGCATCACCGGCGACCGCGCCCTCGCCCTGCTCGACACCGCCACCGGCCGCATCGCCAGCGCCAAGCACCCCCGGCTGTGGCAGCGGCTGCTCACCCTCACCGCCACCACCGACGCCACCGGCGTCCGCCTCACCGGCCCCGGCCTGCACACGCACAGCACCGACCCCGACGTCGACAAGCAGCTGTCGGCGCTGCTCGGCCGCGACGTCACCCTCACCGGCACCCCGCCCGAGATCCCGCTGCTCGACCGCGCCGACCCCGACGCCGTCCTGCGCGACGGCATCACCGACACCACCCCGCTGACCGTCGGCAACGTCGGCACCGGCGCCCCGCCCGGCACGTTCTTCGACTTCGCGCCCGTACACCTGATCACCACCGCGACCGTGAACCGGATCGGTGCCCTGCACCCCGACGGCGCCGCCGACGCCCGCCGCTACCGGCCCAACATCGTCGTGCACACCGACGCCACCGGCTTCGCCGAGGACGCGTGGGTCGGCCGGGAGCTGCGTATCGGCGACGACCTGCGGCTGCGGGTCATCGCCGCGACCCCACGGTGCGCCGTCCCGACCCTCGCGCACGGCGACCTGCCCCGCGACCCCGACGCACTGCGGGTGCTCGCCGAATACCACCGTGTCGTGCCGCTGCCCAGCCTCGCCCCGCAGCCCTGCGCCGGCGTCTACGCCCAGGTCGTCCACCCCGGCCGCATCCGCCCCGGCGACGCCGTCCGCGACGCCTAGCGCACGACCTGCTGCAGCAGGCCGTGCACGAACATCAGCCGGTATCCGGCACCGTCCGGGCCCGGCACGTCCACCCCCCACCGGGCGGGCGTCTCCGGGTCCCGCTGCACCGCGTCGGGAAAGGTGGCCAGCACGTCGCCGACCACACACGACCACGGCGCCAGCGACCCGGCCGGGCCCAGGCGCGGCACGGGGGAGTCCGGCGCCCGCACCAGCCACCCGTGCAGCACAAAGTCCGCCGCGCCGACCAGCGCCTCCCAGCGCAGGTCCGGCCACAGCCCCGGCAGCCGCCACCGGTGCGCCGTCATCAGCGCATCCCCGAACGGCACCGCCCGCCGCTCGTCGGCCGGGCCCAGCACCGCCCCGTACAGCGCCAGCCCCTTCGGCGCCGACCGCGACCGCAGCATCGTCTGCCACCGGTTGTGCGCCGCCATGTACTGCGCGTGCGACGCGCCCAGCTCCGTGCACGCGGCCTCGACCAGCTCCGGCTGGAAGTCGCACATCCGCCGCAGCAGCATCAGCTGGAACTCCCGCCGTGCGAACCCCTTCACACGACGAGCCTACGGGCGCACCCGGGCCGGGCGGCGCCGCCCACGGCCCGCCGGCGGCGGAAACAGCCGCCGCAGCGTCGGCGCCACCGCCGCGACCAGCGACGCGTCCGCGCCGTGCCACCGCGACCAGTGCACCACACCCATCGCGACATGGCCGCTGCCGCTGCCCGCCACCGCCGCCACCAGATCCTGCCCGGACAGGTCCGCCAGCAGCCGCCGCACCAGCACACCCTCGCCCCAGAACGCCTCCGCCTCGGCGGGCAGCCGGCCCAGCCACTCCAGCAGCACCCCCGCCCGCGCCACCGGGTCGGGCACGTCGGCGACCAGCAGGGCACGGATCGCGTCGAGCCGCGCACCGTCCAGCTCCGCCGCCTGCTGCCCCGACACCGCACTCAACGGCCCGTGCAGCACCGCGGGCACCCGCCGCGCCGCCAGCACCCGCCGGGCCTCCGCAAGCGCTTTGCCCTCCCGCCCGGCCTGCCGGAACTGCGGCGTGCCCTCCCGCAGGCCCAGCAGCCCGACCAGATCCGCGTGGAACTGCGCCAGCTGCCCCGGCACACCCTGCTCGGCCAGGAACAGATGCAGCGCCGCCGGGTCGGCCACCTCGAGATCGTCGCGAAACCGCGACCGCTCCCACGACAGCGTGCCGTAGCCGTGCACGCTCGCCGCGCCCAGCACCGCCCCACCGGCGTCGCGCAGCACCACCGTCATACCCCCCAGGCAGCGGCAGATGCCGCCGGTGAACGTCCCGGCCGTCATCAGCTCCCGGGCCCGCGCCAGCGCCTGCGGCTGCGACACCTCCGCCAGCAGCTCCCGCCGATCCAGGTCGCCGCCGTCCTCACCGCCGTCGAGCACCTGCACGGCCACCGCCCGCGACCACACCCCGTCCAGCCAATCGATCAACGGAACCCCCGTGGAGAAGCAAGCGGCCGAGCCGCGTCAGATCCTGCCCGGATGTGGGCATCGGATACAACAGAAACAGCCCCCGAAAGGACGAGCGATGCCCGCCCGCCACCGCACCCGCTGGACCGTCGCCCTCACCGCCGCCGCCGTGCTGACCCTCGGCTGCGGCGCCCTGCCCGACCCGGACCTGCCCGACGACAGCACCCCCCAGCCCGACCAGCCCCGGCCCACCGCCACCACCCAGGTCGACGGCACCAAGACCGTCGCGGAGTTCCAGACCGACGCCGAGGACGCCGTAACCCTGGCCGAACGGTACTGGGACGCCGTGTTCGACGCCTCCGGCGTCCCGTTCACCCCCGTCCGCACCGTCACCACCTACCGCGACAGCGGCGAGCTCGCCTGCGGACCCGAACCGATCCCCGCCGACAACGCCGTCTACTGCCCGGCCGGCGACTTCATCGCCTACGACGCCGACTGGGCCGTCACCGCGTTCCGCCGCATCGGCGACGCGTTCGTGTTCTACCTGCTCGGCCACGAGTACGCCCACGCCGTACAGGCCCGGCTCGGCATCGAGCACCGCTACGCCGTCGAACACGAACTGCAGGCCGACTGCATGGCCGGCGCCTACCTCGGCGACAGCGTCCGCCGCGGCGACCTCAGCCTCGCCGACGGCGACCTCGACGAGTTCCGCCGCGGCCTGCTCGCCGTCGGCGACCCCGAGGACCAGCCCTGGTTCGCCCCCGACTCCCACGGCACCGTCCAGCAGCGCACCCGCGCCTTCTTCAACGGCTACGACGGCTCGCTCAAAGCCTGCGACCTCACCTGAACCCGCACGCCGCCACCGCCCGGCACCACACCCCGGTGCTGTCGACAGGCTCGTCGACAGCACCGAACGGCGGCACCGCCGCCCGCCCGAGCCGCAGCTGCCCGGTCAGCCCCGCAGCTCCACCCAGTCCGCCGTGCCCCGCGGCGACAGGCACCGCACCCGGCCCGACGGCCGCAGCCGAGGATCGGCCGCATACCAGGCCGACAGCTCACGCTCCGCCGACTCGTCACCGGCGTCCGCCGCCAGCAGCATCGCCGCCACGTCATCGGCCAGCGCCAGATCCGCACCGGCCAGATCCTGCGCCATCGCACCCCAGCCGTCCCACAGCAGCAGCTCGTCACCCTGCCGGTGCGCCAGCTCCTGCAGCACGTAGTCGTACACCAGCCACCCGCCGGCAAGCTGCGGCAGCGACGGATCCACGCCGTAGCGGCCCACGTCCACCGCACCGCCGCGGTACGCCGACCACACCTGCGCCGCCGACGCGAACAACGCCCCCGGCGCCGCCGCCGCCCACGGGATGTCGGCCGTGTCGAACCCCCAGTCCAGCGCCGGATCCAGCTGCGCGTCCAGCCACACCCACCGGTCGCCGTCCCGGTACTCCACCACCACATGGTCGCAGTGAAACCCCGGCACCAGATACGACGCGAACCCGACCCGGCTGCGCGCCGCCACCCCCCGCTGCCGCAACGCCGCCACCGTCAGCAGCGTGAAATCCCGGCAGCACCCCACCACCCGCTGCTCCACCGGCCGCGGCACCGCCAACGGCACCGGAAACCGCCCCTGATCGGCCCCCAGGATCCGGTCCACCCACCGGTTGTCGATCTCCGCCAGGCGCTCGCCGGTGAACACGATCCCCGCCGCCCGATAGTGCACCAGCACGTTGCGCACCACCGCCGACAGCTCCCGCACCCCACCGGGCAGCGCATCCAGCAGCGGCGCGAAGCTTCCCGGATCGCTGTAGGGGGAGTGGCGCGACCAGTCCCGGCTCATCGCACACCACCCGACACCGGCACCGCCACCTCGGCGTACGGGTCGTCCCCGGCGATCGCGTCCCAGTCGGCCAGGTACACCTCCCGCCCCGCACCGGCCGTCACCAGACCCGACCGGCGCGCGAACCCGTCCACCGCCGCGTACGCCGACATGATCCGCGGATAGAAGCAGTCGTCCCGCAGCACCGTGCAGAACACCTGCGTGTGCGCCGGCTCCAGCCGCACCACGATGTCCCCGGCCGGCTCCACCGCCCCCGTGAACGGCACGCACACCTCCACCGGCGCCGCACTGTCCGGCGTCACCATGCCGTGGTACAGCACCCACAGCCGCCCACCCGGCCCGGCACCCGAGTCCGCCAGATGCCGCCGCAGCACGTCCTCACCCGTCCGGATCGCCGCCACCAGCCCCTGCTGATCGACCTCGTAGCGCACCGACACCACCTTCGCCCCGGGCACCGGGCGCACCGACACCTCGTACGCCGCCCGCGGCAACGCCGTACGCAGCAGCTCCGCCCGCACATGGGCGTAGGTCTCCCGCCGCGCCCGCAGCGCCGCCTCCTGCACCGCCCACCACCGCGCCAGCCGCAACGCCGCGTCCTCGTCGGACAGCTCCAGCAGCTCGCCGATCACCGACAGCGGCACCTCCAGCTGCCGCAGCACGCTGATCCGCCGCGCCCGCGCCAGCTGCTCCGGCACGTACAGCCGGTAGCCGTTGCCCGGATCCACCTCCGCCGGCGGCAGCAGACCCGAGACGTCGTACAACCGCAGAGCCTTGAGCGACAGGCCGGAACGCCGGCCGAACTCGCTGATCGTCAGCGCCGAGCGGCGCGTGTCTTGCGATGCCATGCCGCCAGTCTGGGGCCCGCCCCAGGGGCAGGGTAAAGACCCCGCTGCCGAAACGGTGAGGGTGGGCCGCGCGACCGCGCGACCCACCCTCACCATCACCGGAACCACTACGGCGCCGGGGTCTCCTCCGCGGTGACCGCCACCGCGGTCGGCTCACCGACCACGTTGCCGTCCGCGTCCAGATTCACCGTGTACTCCACGGTCAGCCGGTTGCCCCAGCACGCCTCAGCCGGGTCGCCCGGCGGCACCGGGCCCGCCGGCACCAGGTTGTACTCCCCGGTGAACTGCAGCGTCGCGGCCGCAGGGAGCCGGAAGTGCGCCGCGCCCCGCGCCTCGCACGACACCCCGGTGCCCGTGCCGACCACGTCCTCCAGGCGGGTGTGGATGATCCGCAGCGCATCCGGCGTGGTCGCCGGCCGCGGCTGCACGGACACCCGGACCTGCCCGGCGAACGTCAGCGTGCCCAGCTCGGCGAACGTCGCCTCACCGGTCAGCGGCACCTCGAACCGGGTCTGCGGCCCGGTGACAGGCGGATCCTCCGGCTTCGGCGCGGCCGAGGCCGACCCCGCGAACACCGCGGCCGCGACGGTGGCCGCAGCGGCGGCCCATCGAGCGATCCTGGATACGGACATGAGACAACCCCCGTTGGTTGTGACCACGGAATACCCGCAGTACCCGGTCAACTTCCCGACGAGCGGTGACACTATCGCTACAGAATGTGAGCGCCTACGGTTCCGGCCGCGTGTCGGCCCGCAAATGCCACCTCACACCTTCTCCCACACCGACACATGCTTGCCGCTCTCATCACCGAACGGCGACCGATCCCAATCCGCCCACCGCTCCCGCAGCCGCAACCCCGCGATCCGGGCCATCAGATCCAGCTCCGCCGGCCACACATACCGGAACGGAATCGACCGATACGACCCCCGCCCGTCCACGACCTCCACATAGTTCGAACTCATCGCCTGCGTCGACACCTCGTACAGGTCGAACGCCCACCGCGTCGGCGTCACCCGGAACGGCACCGCACGCTGCCCCGGCGGCAGCTGCCGCAACTCCGGCACCATCACCTCCACCACGAACACGCCACCGGGGGACAGGTGCGCCGCAGCATTACCGAAGCACTCCACCTGCGCATCCTGCGTGGTCAAATTCATGATCGTGTTGAAGACCAGATACACCACCGAGAACACGCCGTCCACCCGCGTCGAGGCGATGTCGCCGATCGTGACACCGATCGCGTCACCACCCGGCTTGGCCCGCAACCGCGCCACCATCGCCCGCGACATGTCGATCCCGTGCACCTCGACACCCCGCCCGGCCAGCGGCAACGCCACCCGCCCCGTCCCGACCGCGAACTCCAGCGCCCGCCCGCCACCAGCCAGACCCGCCAGCACGTCCACCGTCGCACCGACCACGTCCGCCCGGAACATCTCCGCCGTCGCATCGTCGTACCCGGCCGCCACCGGCTCCCCGAAGAACCCGTCCCCGTCGAACCCCACATCACTCATCGGCGGACCGTACCGCCCACCACCACCACGACGCCCCCGAATATCCGCGCCCACCCCAGCCGACCGCCCCCGCCCGCACCGATACGCCGTCGCTGAACCACCGTGGAGACTTCTACGCGACATCACCGGGCCGACACCGCAAAACCCTCAACCGGTGCCAGCCCCGTACGCTGAAGAATGCGCTCGTCACGCCCCCGCCCGCTGCACGTCTACTGGATCGGCGGCGCCAGCGGCGCAGGCAAATCCACCATCGCCCGACAGCTCGCCACCCGCCACGGCCTGCGCCTCTACGCCACCGACGACGTCATGCCCGACCACGCCGCCCGCAGCACCCCCGCCGACAGCCCACTGCTCACCGCGTTCGCCGGCATGGACATGGACGAACGCTGGCTGCACCGGACACCGCAGACCATGCTCGACACCTTCCACTGGTTCCACGGCGAAGGCTTCCACCACGTCACCGCCGACCTCGCCGCCCTACCGGCCCCGCCGCCCGTGCTCGCCGAAGGCTTCCGCCTGCTCCCACACCTGGTCGCCCCACTGCTCGCGGCACCCGAGCACGCCGTGTGGCTGCTGCCCACCCCGCAGTTCCGGCGAGCCGCCTTCGACCACCGCGGCTCCACCTGGAAGATCGCCAGACAGACCAGCGACCCGGAACGGGCCCTGGACAACCTGATGGAGCGCGAACGGATGTTCACCGACCGACTGCGCGGGGAATTGGCCCGCCTCGGCCTGCACGCCATCGAGGTCGACGGCCACCTGTCCGAAGACGAACTGGCCGACCACGTCGCCGACGTGTTCGGACTCTGAACCCGCTACCGCCGCCGGACGCGCAGCACGCAGGTCAGCATCGGCAGCGTGAACTCGCCCTCCGCGGTCTCCGGCCGGCCCGCCAGGAAGGCGCGGATCCGGCCGAGCGCGGCCTCGCGCTCCCGCTCCGCCATGACCAGCATCCCCGCCCTGGTCGCGAGCGTCGCGACCAGGGAGTCGGCGGTACGCCGCTGCCCGTGCGGGAACCAGGCCTGCTCCGGTGAGCCGAACCGGGCGGGCGCGCCGGTCTTCGGAAGGTGCATGTCCGCCGTCTCGGCACGCCAGCTCGCGGGTGTGTCGCGAGGGCCGACGGCCGCGCTGCCGCTGACCCGCGCCAGGCCGGCGACCCAGTCGACGCTGTCGTCCAGGACGTTCCACAGGCCGGCCAGGATGCCGCCCGGCGAAAGCACCCGGGCGATCTCGGGTCCCGCGACGGCCATGTCGAACCAGTGCATGGCGTTGCCGGCCAGCACGGCATCGACGGACCCGTCCGGCAGCGGGATCGCCTCCGCGCTGCCCGCCAGCGCACGAACCTCCGGCTGGGCACGGCGCAGCTCGGTCAGCATCGCCGGGTCGGGCTCGACCGCGGTGACGTCGGCGCCGACCGCGACCAGCGTGGCGGTGAGCTTGCCGGTCCCCGCGCCCAGGTCGAGCACCCGCGGGCCGGGCGCGGGCTCGAGTGCCCACCGTGCCGCGGCGTGGGCGTAGTCCGGGCGGTGCGCGGCGTACGCAGTCGCCGCGGCGCCGAACGACGAGGAGTGCCGGAGTCGCTCATCCTGATCCACGCGGCCACCCTAATCCAGTCTTGATCTCGGCGGGGGACAGCGCTCGGCGCAGGCACCGGGTCACGCCGTCGTCATGTCTTCGCGAACAACCGCCCGGCACCGTCGCGACGGGAACAGAACGCCGTGCATCCGTGACGGCTCACGAGATACGGCCGGGCCGTCCGAGCCCCGACGCGAGAACGTCCGCTGCCTTCCCACGCTCAGCCGAGCCCTGATCTGATTACAGGATTGCCATTATCGGTAATCTAATAATTGGAAAACAGCTTCAGGACGAGAGTTCGGCTCATAATCGCGATACAACATAATGACTGTTATGTTGTGTGACCGAAATTCCGGTGAACCTGTGCGCCGAACGCGTCTGAACGCGCTCCGAAGCCGACATCGGTGATCGGATCGCGGAACGGAGTCACCGACGCGCTTGCCGGGAGCGCGCTACGGCGCCGGACCGCACGGTCCAAAGCCGCCACTGCGGCGTCGGTCCGCCGTTAATGTGGATCTTGTTGCCCGGCGCTCACGAAGCGCTGGATCCAGCCGTCAGCCACCCTTGAACAAGCCTCTGACCTGCGAAAACAGCCTGAAAGCGCCGTAGCGGCCGCAGGGGCTCCCAGCCTAGGTCAGACCCACCGTCATGTCAGGATCCGAGGTCGCCGAGCCGGACTTTCGGGGTATGCCGGCAGTAGGCAGCGCGATGAGCCCGGCGCCGGTGGCACGGAAGCCGCACGCGTCGACGTAGAAGTCGCGCAGGTGCTCCTCGAAGTCGACGTGCAGCCACTCGCACCCGGCGGCCGACGCCCGGCGCACCGCCTCGTCGACGAGCCCGGTGCCGACGCCGAGCCGGCGCGCGTCCGCCGCGACGACGGTGTCCAGGATGAACGCGTGCCCGGAGCCGTCCCACGCGACGTTGACGAAGCCGACCAGGCGCCCGCCGTCACGCGCGCACACCCAACCGAGGCTGTGCCGGCTGACCTGCGCCCACCAGTCGTACCCGGACGGCTCGTACCCGAAGCCCGCGGCGTGCAGCGCGCCGACCTCGTGGTTGTCGAACGGCTCACGCCAGTCGTAGCTGATGGTCATAGGGCGGCACAGTAGGCGGTCGCGCCCTGGTGAGCGACCGATTTGGCCGCACCGACCCCTGCGCATAGCCTCTGACCTGCTAAAACGTCCTGAGATCCACGTAGGCGCGTCGTGAGGCTTGGGTGCATATCCGACTAACCACAGATATTGGACGTTTGCGCGGTCGGGACGAAGGGCGGGCCGTCGTGCTCTCCCCCACCCTTAGACGATCTTGTGCTCGGCGATGTGTTGTGGGCCCGCCTGGGCCGCGTGTGCACGACGGTGCCGTGGGCCGGGGTGCTCCCCCGGCCCATGGGTGGTCGTCAGGCTTTGGCGTCGGTGGCGATGGCCTGTTCGGTGCGGGTACGCAGATCGGCGAGGTCGATGCCGTTGTCGGTGAGGATGCGGGCGGCGAGGCCTTTGCCCTCCCGGATGAGGCCGAGCAGGATGTGCTCGCTGCCGATGTAGCGGTGTTTGAGGCGCAGTGCTTCGCGCAGGGACAGTTCGAGGACGACCTTGGCGCGCGGGGTGAACGGCATGTGGCCGGTGCCGGCGGGTTTGGCGCGGCGGCGGAACAGGCCGCGCCGGGCGGGTGGCTGTGGTGGGGTGAGGGCGCCGGGGCCGAAGTTCTCCTCGAGTTTGGTGCGTACGGCGTCGAGGTCGATGCCGATGGCTTCGAGGGCGGCGGCGTCGGCGGCGCCGAGTGGTTCGGTGGCGTCGGCGAGGCCGGTGATGAAGGCGGCTACCCGTTCGTGGCTGAGGCCGGCGGTGGTGAGCAGGTCGTAGGGGATGCCGGAGCCGGGGCGCAGCAGGGCGAGCAGGAGGTGTTCGGTGCCGATGTGGTTCTGGCCGCAGCGGCCGCAGAGCCGGGCCTCGGTCTGGGCGCCTTTGACGACGGCGCGGGCGGCGTCGGTGAATCGTTCGAACATCACTTCTCCCGTCGGTCCGGTTCGGGCCAGCGGCCGGCGTGTTTCTTGTGTACGGCCTGGCGGCTGACTTCGAGGGCGTCGGCGATCTCCTGCCAGGACCAGCCGGCTCTGCGGGCGTTGCCGACCTGCAGCACTTCGAGGGTTTCGAGGAGTCTGCGCAGGGCGAGCACGGCGCGTAGGCCGACGCCGGGGTCGGTGCTGCCGGCCGCGGCGGCGAGTTTTGTCGCGTCGCTCATGGTGTCAATGTAGGTTGACAGGACGGTGCTTGTCAACTCGGGTTGACAGACCCGGCCGCGGCACCTGGGCGGTGCCGCGGCCGGCGGGAGGAACGAACGGGGCCGATCAGCCCTTGAGGAAGGCGAGCAGGTCGGCGTTGAACTCGTCCTGGTGCGTGGCGGTCAGGCCGTGCGGCGCTCCGGGGTACACCTTGAGGGTGCTGCCCTTGATGAGCTTGGACGACTTGTTGGCCGCGGCCACGATGGGCACGATCTGGTCGTCGTCGCCGTGGATGATCAGCGTGGGTACGTCGATCTTCTTGCAGTCCTCGGTCTGGTCGGTCTCGGAGAACGCCTTGATGCAGTCGTAGGCGCCCTTGAACCCGACGGTCATGCCCATGAGCCAGAAGGCGTCGCGCAGGCCCTGGCTGACGTTGGAGCCGTCGCGGTTGGCGCCGTAGAAGGGTGCGCTGAGGTCCTTCCAGAATTGTGAGCGGTCGCGTTCGACGCTCTCGCGCAGGCCGTCGAACACGCTGCGGGGCAGGCCCTCGGGGTTGGCGTCGGTCTGCAGCATCAGCGGCGGGATGGCGCCGACCAGGATGGCCTTGGCGACGCGGTCGGTGCCGTGGCGGGCCATGTAGCGGGTGATCTCGCCACCGCCGGTGGAGTGGCCGACCAGGACCACGTCGCGTAGGTCGAGCTTCTCGATGACGGCGGCGAGGTCGTCGGCGTAGGTGTTGAGGTCGTTGCCCTCCCACGGCTGGCTGGAGCGCCCGTGGCCGCGCCGGTCGTGGGCCACCGCGCGGAAGCCGTTGGACACGACGTACCACATCTGGTCGTCCCAGGCGTCGGCGGTCAGGGGCCAGCCGTGGCTGAACACGACGGGCTGTCCGCTGCCCCAGTCCTTGTAGAAGATCTCGGTGCCGTCCTTGGTGGTGACTCTGCCGGTGCTCACGGGTGGCTACCTCCGCACTCCAGGGTGGTTGTCGTCGGCGGGCGGCACGCGTGCGCTCCGGTGCGGCAACGGCGCGCCGACTTGCCGAAAGTAGCACCGCGAGCACTTTCCGTAATCGGATTTGCCTGCCCGGCGGAGGTTCGGCCCGGTGTCCGTGTTATGTGGCTTTATAGACGCTATGTGGTGTTAACGTCCTCGAGGCCCGTGCTGAGGGCCGCCTGCCGCCGATCCCCGGGATGTATGACGATGACGCCTGACCAGGTCACCTGCCGGTGCCGTGGCAACATACGCGACGCCGTGCTGTGGTGCGTCGTCGCCGCGGCCGTGGTGGGGTCCTTCGCCTTCCGGCTGGCCACCAACCGCAGCCAGGTCCTCGACTACGACGACGGCGTGTACTGGCAGACCGCGCTGGCCATCGCCGCCGGCGGGCAGCCGTACACGGAGGTCTTCCACGCCCAGCCGCCGTTGTTCCCGTGGCTGGTGGCGCAGCCGTTCGCGCTGTGGGGCGACAGCGGCGAGCCGGCCGCACGGTTCCTGATGGTCGGGTTCACCGCCCTGCTGGCGGCTACCGCCGCGGCGATGGCCGCCGTGCTGCGCGGGGCCCGCGCGGGGATGCTCGCCGCGCTCGCCGTCGCCGTGTTCCCGCTGGTGCAGCGCTACAGCTTCCAGTTCGGCGCGGACCTGCCCGCGGCCGCGCTCGGCGGGGTGGCCGTGTGCCTGGCGCTGCGTGCCCGCACCGCCGCCCGCGGCAGGGGCTGGTGGTGGGCCGCGTCCGGCGCCGCGCTGTGCCTGGCCGCGCTGGTCAAGCTCATCGCGGTCGTGGTCGTGCCGTCGGTCGCCCTGGCCCTGCTGACGACCGCCGCGCTGGCCGGGCCCGCCCGCCGGTTCGCGTGGCTGCGCCGCACCGCCGCCGCGGCCGGCTGGTTCCTGGCCGGGTTCGCCGCCGCCGCCGGGGCCGCGGTCGCCGTGCTGCGGCCCGGCCGCGCCGCCTGGGACCAGGTGTTCGCGCTGCACCTGCGGGCCACCGACACCGCCGGCGGCACGCCCGACGTCATCAAGATGATCGACAACACGGGCGACTGGGGCCTGCCGTACTTCACCGCCGCGGCGGTCGGTGCCGTGCTCGCCATCGCCCTGCCCGGTCGCGCGGGCGGGCGGCCCGACGCCATCGCGATCACGCTGTGGGCGCTGGCCGTGGTGCCGTTCGGCTACCTGCACCACCCCACGTTCAAGCACCACGTGCTGCTGTTCATCGCGCCCGCCGGGGCGCTGATCGTGCTGGGCGCCGCGGCGCTGTGGGCCGCGGTCCGCCTCGCCGTGCGCCGGGTCACCGGCGAGCGCCGCCGCTGGGCCGGTGCGCTGCTGGTGCTGCCGGCGGTCGCCGCGGCGCTGTGGCACACCGCGGGGACCACGGTGGCCCCCGAGCTCAAGGACACCGCGGTCGAGGCGTGCCTGCGCACGCTGCCGCGCGACATCGTGCTGGTCGCCGACGACCAGGCCATGCTGGCGCGGGCGGGGCTGCGTACGCCGCCGTGGCTGGTCGACACGTCGCACGTGCGGATCGACTCCGGCTGGCTCACCGACGGCGAGATCGTCGCCGCGGCCACGGTCGCCGACGGCGTGATGTTCGCCCGGCCGCGCCGCATCGGCAAGCACCCCGAGGTGCGGGCCTGGGCCAAGGAGCACTTCACGGTCCGGTACACCGCCGACCGGTACGAGCTCTACCTGCGTACCACCGCGCCCCTGGCGGGGTGTGTCGGCACCGTCAAGCAGGACGGCAAGACCGTGGTCAGCCCGCCGGTCACCACCGCGCTGGGCTGACCCGCGGGAGCGCAGGAGACCGAAAAGCTCCGCCCACGCCGTGTACAGGGCGTGGGCGGAGCTGTCACCACGGTCGGCGACCGGCCGGGCTGCTACCGGTCCAGCAGCTGCTCGTGGAAGTCGCGGTAACGCTGCACCGCCTGGCGCAGCCGCTCGGTGTCCGTGCCGGCGCCGTTGAAGGCCTCGTCGAGCTCGGCGCGGCGGGCGGCCACGCTCTGCTGCAGCTGCTCGACGGTCTCGGCGACGATGTCGCGCATCTCCGCCGCGACCGCGGCCGGGTCGTCCACGAATCGCAGCTGCGCGGCCTGCCACCGCTCCCGCAGCCCGTCGGCGGCGCCCGCCGACCACAGCGACGCGGCCGCCACCACCTCGTCCACGTCCGCCGTGCCGGTCACCGGCTGCTCCACCGCGTCCGGGCCGCCCACGACCTCGTCGGTCGGGGTCGGGTCCGGGACCTGGTCCGTGCCGGCGGGCGTGGCCTCGTCGACGATGTCCCCCGCCGTGCCGTCGGCCGGCTCGACCTCGGCGAGGTCGTCGGGGGTGCGGGTCTGCTCGCCGTCGGCGTCGGCGGGCTCGTCGCCGATGTGGGCCTCCGGATGCACCGGGTCGTCGGTCGCCTCGGCCTCGACCGGGACACCGTCGTCGTCGACCGGGTTGGCGACGCTGTGGCCGCCGCGCGTGGTGCCGTCGAAGCCGTCCAGGTCCACCGGCTCCACGTCGTCGTCGGACCGGTCGCGGTCCACGTCGTCGGCCTGCTCGGCCGTCAGGTCGGGGGCCTCGGGGTCGTCGTCGCGGACGCCGTCCTGGTCGTGCCGGTGCTCCGGCTCGGTCGTCGCGTCGACGACCTCACCGTCGACGACGTCACGGTCGTCGGCGGCGCCATCGAAGCGGTCGCCGTCCACGGCGTCACGGTCGTCGGCCCGGTCCTGCGCCACGCCGTCGAAGCGCTCGTCCGCGGCGTCGCGGTCCTGCGGCATGCCGTCGAAGCGCTCGTGCCGGTCGGTCTCGTCGGTGAGGTCGAAACGGTGCCTGGTGTCGTGCGTCATGCGTTGACCTCCTGGTCCTGGCGGGCGGTCTGGTTCTGGCGGGCGGTGTCGGTGGTGGGGGTGGTGGCGTCGGCGGGCACGGGCTCCTCGCCCAGCAGCTCGGCGACCAGCTCGCGGTAGCGGACCACCGCCACGCGCAGCTCCTCGGTGCTCGCCTCACCGTTGCGGTTCTTCGCGGCGATGTCCTGCGCCTCGCGGTAGGCCTGCAGCGTCGCCGCGTGGTCGACCGACAGCTGCGCCAGCTGCTCGTCGCTGTCGCCGGTCGGGTAACCGCGCGCGGCGATCAGCTCGGTCACCAGCTCGTCGGCCTCCCCGACGGCGTCGGCCGGGGCGTCGATGAAGTGCGACTGCAGCGCATGCCAGCGCACCACGAACCGGGCGTGGTCCTGCGGGGAGAGCTCCTTGAGCTCCAGCTCGCTGTGCCGGCGCTCCCGCTCGCGCAGCTCCCGCTCGGCCTCGCCGCGCGAGTCGTACTCGGCGACCGCCCGGTCGTACTCGGGGCCGAAACGGCTGCGCAGCTGGCGGCGGCGCATGGCCTGCATCGCCACGAACGCGCCCACGAGCACCGCCACGACGACTATCGCCAGGATGATGATCTGTCCGGTGTCCATCGGGTACCTCCTTCGAGCAGGCAGATACCCCGTCTGCGGGCCGTAAACCCTGGATTGTGGCGCCGGTGACGGGACTCGAACCCGCGGCCCTCCGCTCGACAGGCGGATGCTCTGCACCGCTGAGCTACACCGGCATCGTGTGTCGGATGGTGGATCAGCACGGGCGGCAGGATTCGAACCCGCAACCGCCGGATTTGGAGGCCGGTGCTCTGACCGTTGAGCTACACCCGCGTGCTGTGCAAAAAAGGACGCCGCCTGCCCCGACGGTGCGGGGCGGACGGCGTGGGCCGTGCGCGCGGCGCTCAGCGGCGCCGGTCACCCCGGGTCGGCGGATCGGTGTCGCGGCCGGCGGGCCGGCAGCCGGCCACGGCACGCGACGCGGACCATCGCGTATCACCGCTGTGCCACATGGCGCTGCTCCCCTGGATCGTCGTCCCGCTGACCGGCAAACCGTACGCGCACGGCCGCGGCCGCCACAAAGGATTTTCCGCCGCCGCGAGCTACAGCTCGGTGACGATGACGTCGAGCTGCCAGGTGCGTCCGGCGCGGGCCGGGGCCTGCTCCTCGACGGTGTACTTCAGGTCGCGCAGCGCGGTCGCGAGCTCGGCTGGGTCGCGGGGCGTGCCGCCGTCGGCGAGCAGGTCGCGGACCAGGCGGCCCTTGGTGGCCTTGTTGAAGTGGCTGACCACGGTGCGGGCGCCGTTGCGTTCGTGCAGCACCCGCACGGTCGCGGTCCGGGCGGCGAGCTCGCCGCGCGGTGACCAGGCGGGGGTGTACATCGACGAGCGCAGGTCCAGCACCAGGTCCTTGCCGGCGGCGTCGGGCAGGGCGGCGGCCATGGCGTCGCGCCAGTGGGTGGACAGCAGGCCCACGCCGGGCAGCCGCACGCCCATGGCGCAGCGGTACGGCGGGACGCGGTCGTCGATGCGCAGCGCTCCCCACAGGCCGGAGAACACCAGCAGCGAGCGGCGGGCCCGGGTGCGGGCCGGGGCGGGCAGGTCGGCAAGGCCGAGCGCGTCGTAGAGGACACCGGTGTAGAGCTTCGCCGCGGGCAGCGCGGGCGCGGTGCGTAGCGCCGCGTTGCGGGCCGTCTCCCCGGCCAGGCCGGGGCTGAGGCCGAGCACCTGCGCGGCCTGGGCGGGGTCGCCCGTGCACAGCTCGACCAGCGCGTCGAGGGCCTGCTCGCGGGCGGTGCGCAGCGCGGGCAGGGACAGGGCGTCCAGGTCGAGCGGTTTGCCGGAGCCGGACGCGGCCTTGCCCTCCGACGGCGGCAGCAGGATCAGCACCGCAACACCATAGGCGACCTGCGCCGACCGGCCGCGGTCGGCACGCTGCGCGGTGGGCCGGGCCGCGGTCAGGTGGTGATCGTCTTGCCGTGGGTCTGGGTGAACGAGTCGGCGATCAGCTCGCGCAGCGCCGCGGTGTCGAGGTCGGCGAGCTTCTTGATGTAGAGGCAGGCCTTGCTGGTGGTGACCGGGCCGAGCCGGGCCGGCAGGTCGGCCTGGTCGGCGAAGCCCTCGGCGAGGTAGACGACGAGGTTCTGCTTGCGGGGGGAGAACGCGACCGCGGGCCAGTCGCCCTGCCTGCCGGACGCGTAGTGGTAGCGGTAATGGCCGAACCCGACGATCGCGGTGCCCCACATCACCGGCGGCTGCCCGGTGACCTGCTCCATCAGCTCGCACAGTGCCTGGGCTTCGGTGCGGCGGCGCGCGTCGGCGACACCGGCGAGGAACTCCTCGACGCTCGCGTCGGTCCTGGTCGTCTTCGGTTCGGCCATGCGGACAGAGTATGCCGCCCGTATGACGGCCGCCGGGGACAGCGCGGGGGTGACGGCGCGAAGTACGCTCGCCCCATGACCACCCGTATCGCGCTGACCGCTCTGGTGGGCCGCACCGGTGCCGTGCTGCTGCGCATGCGTGACGAGCAGTCGGCGGTGCGGGCCAACCGGTGGAGCCTGCCCGGGGGCGCGATCCGGCCGGGCGAGACGCCGGTCGGCGCGGCCAAGCGGCACATCTCCGAGCAGACCGGCCTGCCGGTCGACGGCGAGCCGGAGCTGTTCTGGCACGGCTTCCTGCCCGGCACCCGCGTCGACGTGTACTGCTTCGCCGTGGCGACCCCGGCCTGGAACCACGACATCGTGCCGTCCGAAGGCGTGCTGGCCGAGTTCGTGGCCGGTGAGGAGGCGCTGTCGGGCCGGGCGTTCACGCCCGCGTCCGGGTTCGTGCTGGGCCGCTTTCTCGACTCCAACGAGTATCTGACGCTGGCCGGCCGGTTCTTTCCCAGCGACCCGGTCTGATGCCGTCGCTGCGGCAGCCGGGCCTGTTCGAGGCGCTGTCGGGCTGCGAGCGGGTGCTGATCGCGGGGGCGGGCGGCGGGTTCGACGTGTACGCGGGTCTGCCGCTGGCGTTGCAACTGCGCGCCGACGGCGTGCAGGTGCACCTGGCGAACCTGTCGTTCGCGGACCTGACCGCGTTGGATCTCGACGTGTGGCTCGCGCCGGACCTGGCCGCGATCGGCCCGGACACCAAGGGCCTGGACGACTACTTCCCGGAGCGGACCCTGGCGCAGTGGCTGCACCTGCGGGGGCTGCCCGCGACGGTGTACGCGTTCCCGAAGACCGGCGTGCAGCCGCTGCGGCAGGCGTACCGGGTGCTCGTGGAGCGGCTGCGGGCCGACGCGGTGGTGCTGGTCGACGGCGGCACGGACATCCTGATGCGCGGCGACGAGACGGGCCTGGGCACCCCGGAGGAGGACATGGCCAGCCTGGCCTCCGTCGCGGGGGCTGGACGTGCCGGTGCGGCTGGTCACCTGCCTGGGGTTCGGCGCCGACGCCCACCACGGCGTCAACCACGTCCAGGTGCTGGAGAACCTCGCCGAGCTCGACCGCGCCGGGGCGTACCTGGGTGCCCTGTCGATCCCCGGGGACTCGCCGCAGGCCCGTGACTACGTCGAGGCGGTGGTGCACGCCCGGGCGCTGACGCCGCTGTGGCTCAGCATCGTCAACGGGCAGTCGGCGAGCGCGGCCGCGACCAGATCGGCCAGGTCCGCGGGCAGGAACGTCTCGCGCACGCCGCGGGTGAGGATCTCCTCGCGGGTGAACCAGCCGATGCCCGATGTGGATGAATGAGCCATCCCCAGGGGTCGATCGACGGATTAGGTTACGTGCATGTCCGGGGATGCGTTGATGATCGGCATTATCGGTGTGCTGCTCGGGGTCCTGGTCGGCCGCCGGTGGCTGAAGATGCAGCAGGCGCGGGCCGGCTACCGGGGCGCTGTGGCGGCCGTGCCGAAGGCCAGGGCGGCGGTGAAGGCGGCCCGCACCGGGTGGCTGCTGGCTACCCGCGCGGCGATGCTCGCTGCGGTGCTGCTGCTGGTTTACTTCCTGGCCACCACCACCGCCGTGTTCCAGTCGGCGCGCTGACCGCCCACCCACAACGGAGTGTGTTCGCAAAGTCACTATCCGTCGGCGCGGCACGCTCCATTTGCTTCGTTTTCCGATAGAACGGGTTTGATCTTCCACCAGGAGGATCTTCTGTTCTCATCGAGGAGACCCGTGAAGACGTTCACCCGACGCCGGGCGCAACGCGTCCTCGGCGTGGCCGGCCTGGCCGCCGCGACCCTGCTCGCCCTCGGCGGCTTCGCCCAGGCCGAGCCCGAAGCGGCCGCCGTCGTCAAGGCCTGCGTCGACAAGAAGACCGGCGACGTACGCATCCCGAGCCTGCCGCGCGCCGGCAAGGGGTGCGACAAGAACGAACAACCGCTGACCTGGAACATCAAGGGCGCGCGCGGCCCGCAGGGTCCCGCCGGCCCGGCAGGGCCGCAGGGCCCGGCAGGCCCCGAGGGTCCGCAGGGCCCGCCCGGGACCGGCAGCCTGCCGCAGGCGTTCCAGGCCGACGACGACGCGACGATGACGGTCGACGACGCGACGATCGTCACCCTGCCGCTGCCCGAGGGCCGCTACCTGGTGACGGCTTCGATGACGGCCAGCCTGAACGGCGCCAACCCGACCTTCTCCTGCGACGTCGAGGTCGGCGACACCGACGTCGCGGAGGTCGCCCAGCAGGTCAGCGTGCCCAACACCGAGCCGGACACCAGCTACATCGAGTCCACCGCGGTATCCGGCCTGGCCACGGTCGGCCTGGACGGCAGCGTCGAGCTGGTCTGCCGCGGCGAGGGCATCCTGGAGGCGCGGCTGAACGCGATCCAGGTCGCCACGGCCACCCCGTAACCGCTCGCAGGGCCGGCGGCCCACCCGCCGCCGGCCCAAGTCGCGACCGCCCCGCTGTGTGATCAGGCAGCGGCGAGCGCGGCGGCGATCGCCTCGGCGTGCTCGCGGGCGTGGGCGTCGTCGGCGTACTTGGTGCGGGGCCAGAAGAAGCCGCGCAGCCCGTCGCCCTTGCGCCGCGGCACCACGTGGGTGTGCAGGTGCGGCACGCTCTGGCTGATCGTGTTGTTCAGCGCCACGAACGTGCCCTGCGCGGCCATCGCCGACTCGACCGCCCCGGCGATGCGCTGCACGTGCTGGAAGTATCCGCCGACGTCGGCCGCGGGCAGCTCGTGCAGGGTCGGCACGTGGGCGCGCGGGACGACCAGGGTGTGCCCGGGGAACACCGGCCGCACGTCCAGGAACGCCACGACCGTGTCGTCGGCATGCACCAGGTGCGCCGGGCGGTCCCCGGCGACGATCTCACAGAACAGGCAGCCGTCCATCTGAGCGCCGAGCCTACCGTGACCGTGGGTAGCATCGGGCGCATGTCTGCTGCACCGATCGGGAACTTCGAGGCGGCCTGGCCCGCCGTGGACCGCGCCGATCTCGTCGCCGCGCCGGTGGTCAAGGCCCTGGCCGGCTGGACCGGCGCCGAGCCGGTCACCTCGGTGCTCGTCGTCGACACCGATCCGGAGCTGGCCGACACCGGCAACTTCGGCGAGGCGTACGCGGTCGCACCCGAGCTGTCGGCCAACTGCGTGATCGTCGCCGCCAAGCGCGGCCAGGACGTGACCCACGCCGCGTGCATGGTGCTGGCCAGCACCCGCGCCGACGTCAACGGCCTGGTCCGCAAGCACCTCGGGGCGCGCAAGGCGTCGTTCGCGCCGATGGACGAGGCGGTGTCGCTGACCGGGATGCAGTACGGCGGCATCACCCCGATCGGGCTGCCCGACGGCTGGCCGGTGCTGGTCGACGCGGCCGTCGCGGACACGCCGTGGGTCGTCATCGGCTCCGGCAACCGCCGCGGGAAGATCATCGTCCCGGGCAAGGTGCTGGCCGGCCTGCCCGCGGCCACCGTCCTGGAGTCCCTTGGCGTCTGACCCGCCCCACCACTCCCCCTTTTTTATAGACGTTGGCCTATCTGGATGACTTTTCGATGATCGAAGTCACCCAGATAGGCCAATGTCTATGGCAAAACGGGCCCGCCAGGCCCCGTCAGCCGGGCAGGGCTGCCAGCAGGGCGAGGAACTCCCAGCGCTGCGCCTCGGTCAGCGCGTCGTAGACCGGGGCGTCGCGGCGGTTGGTGTCCTCCTCCACCGCGACCCGCACCGGATCGTCGGCGGGCAGCGCGCGCAGCTGCTCCAGGGTCAGCCCGGCCGCGGCCCACGCGGCCCGGTGCGCGTCGCCGCGGTGGTGGCGCAGCGCACCCATCCGGGTGCTGACCCGCAGCGCGTACGACGCGCCGGCGGGCTCGAACACCGGCGCGGCCGCCGCGAACGCCGGACCGCCGCTCGCCCGGCCCGCCTCCAGCAGCACGGCGAGCAGCTCCGCCAGCCGCGGCAGCGCGGCCAGGCCCGGCATCGTCGCGATGGTGGTGCGGCCCCAGTGCTCCTGCGCGCCGTCGGCGACCGCCTGCTGCAGCGCGAGGGTGAACTCGCGCCCCTTGCCGGTCAGCGACCACGTGCCCTGCTCGTCGACGGCCATGATGCCCTGCGCCAGCTCGTCGCTCATGTCGCCGGCGCCGTACGCGGTGACGGCCGCGAACGCCGCGGCGGGCATCGGCCGGGCCAGCAGGCCGAAGTAGAAACTGATGTTCAGGCCGGGACGCAGGCCCGTCTGCTCGACCACGCGGCCGGTGTGCTCGCGCGCGGCCGCGCGCATCGCGCTGTAGACGCGGTCGAGGGCGGGACGGACCAGTGCCGCGTAGTGCATGAGTGAGCTCCCCGTGGTCGGTGGTGCGGGCCGACCGGACACCCTACCGATCGCGCCGGATGCGAACCAGGCCACATTCCGCCCTCACCCCGTAGTGGAGGACACATCGAAAGTGTCGGCTGTATCGCAGCAGAGCAGCCGTTCACGAGCAACGATGGATGCCATGTCCTCGGTACCCGATCCGCTGGTGGTGGCACGCGCGGCGACGTTCGCCGTCGTGCTGATCGTGCTGTACGTCGGGCACCAGCTCGGCGACCACGTCGCCCAGACCGACCGCCAGGCGGAGGGCAAGTCCGCGCCGGGCCCCGGCGGCTGGAAGGCGATGGCCGGGCACCTGGCCGGCTACCACGTGACCGTGGCCGTGCTGCTGGTCGCCACGACCGCGCTGCTCGGGCTGCCGCTGTCGCCCTGGGGCATCGCGGCGGGCCTGGCGTTCTCCGCCGCCACGCACGCGATCCTGGACCGGCGCTGGCCGGTGCGGGCGATCCTGCGTGCCACCGGCTCGCCCCGCTTCGCCGAGCTGACCACCCCGGTGTGCGGCATGTACGCCGCCGACCAGGCCCTGCACCTGCTCGCCCTGCTCGTGTCGGCGCTGCTCATCGTGGCGGTCTGAGCCGAAAACCCGTGGACGCCGCCCGCCGGGCGGCCGGTAGCCTGCCCGGCATGGACTCCATCGTGGTACCCGCCTGGTCGCAGGCCCTGGCCTGGATAGACGACACCCTCGGCGGCGCCGGCCTGCGCCCGACCGGGCCGGTCGAGCAGACCCGGGTGCGGCCCTGGTCGGTGCTGGCGAAGGTCCCGGTCGGCGACGGCACGGTGTGGTTCAAGGCCAACGGCCGCTGCTCGACGTACGAGGCGCGCCTGCTCGACGCGCTCGCCAGGTGGGCGCCGGGACGGGTCCTGGAACCGATCGCGATCGACGCCGGGCGTGGCTGGTCGCTGCTGCCCGACGGCGGGCAGACCCTGCGCGAGGTCGCGCCCGACGACCCCGGCCACTGGGAGGAGCTGCTGGCCCGCCACGCCGAGCTGCAGCGCGACCTCGCACCGTACGCCGCGGACATGGTCGCCCTCGGCGTGCCCGACATGAGCGCGCCGCTGCTGCCCGGCCACTTCGCCGCGCTGCTCGACGACGAGCAGGTCGCGGCCGCGCTCGGCGACGACCTGGCACGGCTGCGGGCCTATCAGCCGGAGTACGAGCGGCTGTGCGCGCGGGTCGCGGCGAGCGGTGTTCCGGTGTCGGTGCAGCACGACGACCTGCACGACGGCAACGTGCTGGTAGGCGACGGGTACCGGTTCTTCGACTGGGGCGACGCGTCGGTGGCGCACCCGTTCGCGGTGCTGCTCGTCGCGCTGCGGGTGGCCGCCGACCGCTACGGACTCAAGGCCGGCGACCCGGTGCTGGCGCGGCTGCGCGACGCGTACCTCGAACCGTGGACCGGCCACGGCACCCGCGCCGAGCTCGCCGCCGAGATCGAACCCGCGATCCAGGTCGCGAAGGTGAGCCGGGCGCTGTCCTGGCAGCGCTCCCTGGCCGACGCCGACGCGCAGGAGCTGGCCAAGTGGGGTGACGCCGTGCCCGGCTGGCTGGCCGAGCTGCTGGTGCCCAACATGCTCTGACCGCCTGCCGGTGTCGGCGGGCGGCGGTACAGTCCGGCCGTGACAGCTGAAACGTCGCTCACGCTGCGGGCACGGCTGGCCGCGTGGCGGTACGCGTTCCTCACCACCAACCCGCCGGAGCAGGGCGTGGTGGACCCGGTCACCCGCTGGCTGGTGGTGACCCGGGCCGGGGTGCTGCCGATGACGCTGACCTCGGGCCTGCTGGCCGTGCTGCTGGCCGCGATCGCCGACACGGCCGTCGACTGGCTGAACGTGACCCTGGCCGTGGCCGGCATCGTCGTGGCGCACCTGGCCAACAACCTGATGAACGACCTGGCCGACACGCAGGTCGGCAACGACACCGCCGACTACCCGCGGGCGCTGTACGCCCCGCACCCGATCCTCGCCGGGCTGGTCACCAAGCGGCAGCTGGTCACCGGCATCCTGCTCTGCCAGGTGGTCGACCTGGCCATTATGGTCACCCTGGTGATCCGGCAGGGCTGGTGGATCGTCGCGTTCGCGCTGGCCGGGCTGCTGCTGTCCTGGGCGTACACCGCGCCGCCGCTGCGGCTGAAGAAGATCGGCCTGGGCGAGCTGGACGTGCTGCTGACCTGGGGCCCGCTGATGGTCGGCGGGGTGTACTACGCGGGCACCGGCACGCTGCCGTGGCAGGTGGCCGCCGCCGCGACGGTGTACGCGCTGCTGCCCACCACCGTGCTGATGGCCAAGCACATCGACAAGCTGCCCTACGACGGCCCGGCGGGCACCAGGACGCTGCCGGTGCTGCTCGGCGAGCGCGCCGCCAAGCGCCTCACCCAGGCCATGATGGTCGCGTTCTACGTCGGGGTGGGCGCGCTGGTGGCCGTGCGCGCGCTGCCGTGGCCCGCGCTGCTGGTGCTGCTCGCGGTGCCGATGCTGGTGAAGGTGCTGCGGGCGTTCGACCAGCCGGTGCCGGCCGAGCCGCCCGCGCAGAACCCGGTGTGGCCGCTGTGGTGGGCGCCGATCGCGTTCCTGCACACCCGCCGCGCGGGCGGGCTGCTGCTGCTCGGCCTGCTCGGCTGGGCGGTGTGGCCGGCCGTGCGCTGAGCCCGGCCGGGCCTATCCCGCCCGGCGCCGGCTCGCCGGGAGCTCGCCGCCGAGGTCGCTCAGGCCGCCGAGCAGCTCGCGGGCGAGCAGGCACAGCCCGACGGCGAGCAGGACCGTGAGCACGGCGGTCAGGATGGCCGCGATCGGTGACATGCGTGGCCGGCTCATACCCGCCCTTCCGGGTCGACAGGGAACGAACGCCGCACACGGTAGCCAACTTCCGTCGCCCGCGCTGACCCGCCGGGGCCGGATACGCCGACGGCCCGCCTGTTTCGGTCTGGGCCGAAACAGGCGGGCCGCGTGACGTCAGGACGCCGCGCGCAGTGCTCTGCGGTAGTCCTTGTTGAGCCGGGAGATGGTCTCCAGCGGGATGCCCTTCGGGCACACCGAGGTGCACTCGCCGGTGTTGGTGCAGCCGCCGAAGCCCGCCTCGTCGTGCGCGTGCAGCATGTCGATGACGCGGGTGTCGCGCTCGGGCTGGCCCTGCGGCATCAGGCCCAGGTGCGTGATCTTCGCGGCGGTGAACAGCATGCCCGAGCCGTTCGGGCACGCCGCGACGCACGCGCCGCAGCCGATGCAGGTCGCTGCCTCGAACGCGGCGTCCGCGTCGGCCTTGGGCACCGGCGTGGCGTGCGCGTCGGGCGCGGAGCCGGTCGGCGCGGAGATGAACCCGCCCGCCTGGATGATCTTGTCGAACGCCCGGCGGTCCACGACCAGGTCCTTCACGACCGGGAACGCGGCGGCCCGCCACGGCTCGATGTCGATCGTCTCGCCGTCGGAGAAGTGCCGCATGTGCAGCTGGCAGGTGGTGGTCGCCTTCTCCGGGCCGTGCGGCACACCGTTGATGACCAGGCTGCACATGCCGCAGATGCCCTCGCGGCAGTCGTGGTCGAACGCGACCGGGTCCTCGCCGTCCAGCGTCAGCCGCTCGTTGAGCACGTCGAGCATCTCCAGGAACGACATGTCCGGGGAGACGTTCTGCAGCTGGTAGGTGACCATGGCGCCCTTGTCCTGGGCGTCGGCCTGCCGCCAGATGCGCAGCTTCAGGCTCATCAGCTTCTCGGTCACTTGTAGCTCCGCTGGCTCGGGTGTACGTACTCGAAGGTCAGGTCCTCCTTGTGGAGGACGGGCAGGTCGCCGCCGAACTCCCAGGCCGCGACGTAGCTGAAGCGCTCGTCGTCGCGCTGCGCCTCGCCCTCCTCGGTCTGGCTCTCGGCCCGGAAGTGGCCGCCGCACGACTCCTCGCGGTGCAGCGCGTCGATGCACATCAGCTCGGCCAGCTCGAAGAAGTCGGCCACCCGGCCGGCCCGCTCCAGCGACTGGTTGAGGCCCTCGCCGTCGCCGGGCACCTTGGCCCGCTGCCAGAACTCGGCCTTCAGCTCGCGGATCTCGCTGATCGCCTTGCGCAGGCCCGCGTCGGTGCGCTCCATGCCGCAGTACTCCCACATGATGCGGCCCAGCTCGCGGTGGAAGGAGTCCACGGTGCGGTCACCGTCGATCGACAGCAGCTTGGCGATGCGGTCCTCGACCTGCTTGCGCGCCTGCGCGACCTCGGCGTTGTCGGCGTCCAGCTTCGGGAACGGGCCCGCGGCCAGGTAGTCGCCGATGGTGTTGGGCAGCACGAAGTAGCCGTCGGCCAGGCCCTGCATCAGCGCCGACGCGCCCAGGCGGTTGGCGCCGTGGTCGGAGAAGTTCGCCTCGCCGATCACGAACAGGCCCGGGATGGTCGACTGCAGGTCGTAGTCGACCCACAGCCCGCCCATCGTGTAGTGCACGGCCGGGTAGATGCGCATCGGCGTGGTGTACGGGTCCTCGCCGGTGATGCGCTGGTACATCTCGAACAGGTTGCCGTACTTGGCCTCGACCGCGTCGCGGCCCAGCCGGCCGATCGCGGCGGCGAAGTCCAGGTAGACGCCCAGCCCGCCGGGGCCGACGCCGCGGCCCTCGTCGCAGACGTTCTTCGCGGCGCGCGAGGCGATGTCGCGCGGCACCAGGTTGCCGAACGCCGGGTAGATGCGCTCCAGGTAGTAGTCGCGCTCGTCCTCGGGGATGTCGGCCGGGGTCCGGGTGTCGCCCTTGGCCTTGGGCACCCACACCCGGCCGTCGTTGCGCAGCGACTCCGACATCAGGGTCAGCTTGGACTGGTGGTCGCCGGAGACCGGGATACACGTCGGGTGGATCTGCGTGTAGCACGGGTTGGCGAACAGCGCGCCCTTGCGGTGCGCCCGCCACGAAGCGGTGACGTTGCAGCCCTTGGCGTTGGTGGACAGGAAGAACACGTTGCCGTAGCCGCCGGAGGCCAGCACGACCGCGTCGGCGAACTCGGTGGTGATCTCGCCGGTGACCAGGTCGCGCACCACGATGCCGCGGGCCCGGCCGTCGACGACGATCAGCTCGAGCATCTCGTGCCGGTCGTGCATCTGCACGGTGCCGGCCGCGATCTGCCGCTCCAGCGCCTGGTACGCGCCGAGCAGCAGCTGCTGGCCCGTTTGGCCCCGGGCGTAGAAGGTGCGCGACACCTGCGCGCCGCCGAAGGAGCGGGTGTCGAGCAGGCCGCCGTACTCGCGGGCGAACGGCACGCCCTGCGCCACGCACTGGTCGATGATCTGCACGGAGATCTGCGCCAGGCGGTGCACGTTCGACTCGCGGCTGCGGAAGTCGCCGCCCTTGACGGTGTCGTAGAACAGCCGGTGCACCGAGTCGCCGTCGTTGCGGTAGTTCTTGGCGGCGTTGATGCCGCCCTGCGCCGCGATGGAGTGCGCGCGGCGCGGGGAGTCCTGGTAGCAGTACGACTTGACCTGGTAGCCCAGCTCGCCCAGGGTCGCCGCGGCGGAGCCGCCGGCCAGGCCGGTGCCGACCACGATCACCGAGAGCTTGCGCTTGTTGGCCGGGTTGACCAGCTTGGCGCCGAAGCGGCGGCGCTCCCAGCGGGTCTCGATCGGGCCGTCGGGCGCTTTGGTGTCGGCGACCGGGTCGCCGAGGGTGTAGTAGTCCGTCATGGTCATTTCACCAACCCTGTGAGTACGGCGAACGGAACGGCGAGGAAGCCCGCGCAGATCACGAAGGCGACGGCGAACGCGACACCCTTGAGGGCGCGCTCGCGGCGCGCGTTGCTGACGCCGAGGGTCTGCAGCGCGCTCCAGATGCCGTGGCGCAGGTGGAACCCGAGGGTGACCACGGCGAGGGTGTAGAAGGCGGTGACGTACCAGCGGTCGGGCGCGAAGTCGGCCACCACGGCCGCGTTGGCCTTGGTGGGGTCGGCGACCGGGTTCAGGTGCCGGGTGGTCAGGTCCAGGATGTGGTAGACCACGAACAGGAAGACGATCACCCCGCCCCAGCGCATGGTGCGCGCGGCGTAGCTGCCCTGTACCGGCTTGCGGTGGGCGTACTTGACCGGGCGGGCCTTGCGGGCGCGGATGGTCAGCACGGCGGCCGACCAGATGTGCAGGATCAGCGCGGCCAGCAGGCCGATGCGCTGGATCCACAGGAAGCCGGAGTGCGGCAGTGCCGGAGCACCGATCTCGCGCAGCCAGTGCGCGTAGTGGTCGAACGCCTCGGCGCCGAAGAAGATCTTGAGATTGCCGATCATGTGGGCGAGCAGGAACAGCACGAGGGCTGCCCCGGAGATCGCCATGATGACCTTTTGGCCGACCGTGGATCGGAAAAGTCCAGGTCGGGAGAGGGTCTGATTCGCTACTGCCACGTCACGGAGGCTAGGGCGAAGTGGATCAGGCGTCCAATGCATGGCTGCCGCCCAGTCGATAGCCGGAGACTATCTGGAAACCACCTGAAGACCTGAACCCGCGCTGAAAACCGCACGCGGCCAGCGGCGGCGTGCGCGCGGCCACCGGTTGACCTGTGACACATCACTCAGGGCGTGGTAAAACTCACTGCCCGCGAAACCCGCAGGTAACGGGCATCGAACAGTACCACTGTCATGATCAAAGCCCGCCGGACGGTGCGTCGGGGCGGCCCCGGACCGAGGACGCGTGCGCGGCCGCCAGCCGGGCGGCCAGGGTCGCGAGCTCGTCGACGAGCTCGGCGGGCTCCAGGACGGTGAAGTCGTGGCCGAGCAGCGCCAGGTGCAGCGCGATCTGCCCCGGCGCGTACGCGCCGGTCACCAGCAGGCAGCTCGCGGCGTCCAGCGCCTCGACCACGCCGGTCGCGGGCGGCACGCTCGGGGCCACCACCTCGGCCGGGGCGTGCACCCGCACCCGGGCCCGCACCGGGTAGGGCGCGGTGGTGACCGCGTCCGCGACGAACGCCGCCGCGTCCGGCGGGTCGGCGGGGGTGAACCGGACCCCGTCCGAGCGCGGGCCGTCGATCCGGTCGGCCCGGAACGTGCGCCAGGCGTCGCGGTCGGTGTCGCGGGCCACCAGATACCAGCGGCGGCCGGTGTGCACTAGCCGGTGCGGCTCGACGCGCCGGCGGGTGGCCGTGCCGTCGCGGTCGCGGTAGCCGAAGGTGAGCCGGTGCTGGGCCTGGCACGCCTCGGCGATCACGGTCAGCACGTCCGGGTCGGCGGCCGGCGCCGCGCCGGGCAGCGGCACGGTGGCCTGCCGCAGCGCCGCCGCCCGGTGGCGCAGCCGCGCGGGCAGGATCCGCTCGAGCTTGGCCAGCGCGCTGACCGCGGTCTCGGCCGTCGCGGCCACGCCGTGGGCGGCCGCCGTGCGCAGGCTCAGCACCACCGCCACGGCCTCGTCGTCCTCCAGCAGCAGCGGCGGCAGCGTCGACCCGGCGGCCATCCGGTAGCCGCCCGCGACCCCGGGCGTGGCCAGCACCGGGTAGCCGAGCTCGCGCAGCCGGGCCACGTCGCGGCGCAGCGTACGGATGGTGACGTCGAGCCGCTCGGCGAGCTCCGGGCCGGTCCAGGCGGGCCGGGCCGGCAGCAGGGACAGCAACCGCAGCAGGCGCGCCGACGTGTCGAGCATGCCGTCGAGTGTGACAGCGATTGCGGACCGGAACTGTCCGCAATGGGGGCTAGCGTGGCGGGCATGAGCATCGACTGGACCACCCAACTGGCCGACCAGCTGGACTGGCACTGGCGCGAGCACGTCCGCCCCCACCTCGATGGCCTGACCGACGACGAGTACCGGTGGGAGCCGGTCGCCGGCTGCTGGAGCGTGCGCCCCCGCGCCGGGGCCGACGCGTCCGCCGCGGGCACGGGCGAGTACGTGATCGACTACGCGTACCCGGAGCCCAGCCCGCCGCCGGTCACCACGATCGCCTGGCGCATGGCGCACCTGATCGTCGGGGTGTTCGGCGCGCGCACCGCGAGCCACTTCGGCGGTCCGCCCTGCGACTACGACACGTTCGGGTACGCCGGCACCGCCGCGCGGGCGCTGCGGCAGCTCGACGACGCGTACGACGGCTGGGTCGCGGGCATACGCAAGCTGGACGCCGACGGCCTGGCCCGCCCATGCGGCCCCGCCGAGGGCCCGTTCGCCCAGTACCCGATGGCCGCGCTCGTGCTCCACATCAGCCGCGAGGCGATCCATCACGCGGCCGAGATCCTGCTGCTGCGCGACCTCTACCGGAATCGAGGATGACGACGATGGCTTACGAGTTCCAGGTGGTGCTGGACTGCGCCGACCCGCACAAGCTCGCCGACTGGTGGGCCGAGACGCTCGGCTGGCAGGTGGAGCCCTCCGACGAGGAGTTCATCCGCCGCATGGTCGCCGAGGGCCACGCCGCCGACAGCGACACCACCGTCCACAACGGCACGCTGGTCTGGAAACAGGGCCAGGCGATCCGCCACCCCGACGGGCTCGAACGCGCCCCGCGGCTGCTGTTCCAGCAGGTGCCCGAGCCCAAGCGGGTCAAGAACCGCATGCACCTGGACGTGCGCACCGGCGAGCAGGACATCTCGACGGTCGTCGCCGGGCTGGTCACGCGCGGCGCGACCTTCCTGCACGAGGGACGCCAGGGCCCGCACACCTGGACCACCATGGCCGACCCCGAGGGCAACGAGTTCTGCGTCACCGGCTGAGCGGGTACTCCCCTGCCATACGGCTCATGATCGATGCTCGGGTCACGCTGTCCTGCCGGCTGACCCGAGCATCGATCCTGGCGTGGCCGGCGCGGGAGCACCGCAGCGGCGGGCATCGCCGGCGACGAAGTGATGGCGATAGGCTATCGACGTGCAGCTGCAGCAGCTCAAGTACTTCGTCGCGGTGGCCGAGACGCGGCACTTCACCCAGGCCGCCGAGCAGGCCGGGGTGACCCAGCCGTCGCTGAGCAAGCAGATCCACGTGCTGGAGACCGAGCTGGGCGCGCCGCTGTTCACCCGCTCGCGCGGCAACATCATGCTCACCCCCGCCGGGGAGGCGCTGCTGCCCCGCGCCCGGCGCATCCTCGCCGACGTCGAGACCGCCCGCCTGGAGGTCCAGGAGCTGATCGGCGTACGCCGCGGCCGGCTGCGCCTGGGCGCCACGCCCAGCCTGTGCACCAGCCTCGTGGCCCCGGTGCTGCGCCGCTACCAGGAGGGATACCCGGGCGTGCGGCTGCTGCTGGAGGAGGGCGGCTCGCAGGACCTGGTCGGCAAGATGGCCCGCGGCGGGCTTGACCTGGCCCTGATCGTGCTGCCCGAGCAGGGCACCGACCCGGCGCTGCGG
Source organism: Catellatospora sp. NPDC049609 (assembly GCF_040675365.1). Classification (NCBI taxonomy): domain Bacteria; kingdom Bacillati; phylum Actinomycetota; class Actinomycetes; order Micromonosporales; family Micromonosporaceae; genus Catellatospora; species Catellatospora sp. NPDC049609. Next base: position 44,523 of record NZ_JBFAOU010000046.1, read on the forward strand.
GCCGAGCCGATCCTGCGCGAGAGCCTCGTCGTCGCCTCCGCCGCGACCCTGCCCGCGCCCACGGAGGCCGCCGAGCTGAGCCTGTCCGAGCTGGACGGCCAGCCGCTGGTCATGTTCCGCCCCGGCTACGACCTGCGCGACACCACCCTGGACGCGTGCCGCCGCGCCGGGTTCACCCCGACCTTCGCGATCGAGGGCGGCGAGATGGACGCCGTGCTCGGCTTCGTCGAGGCGGGCCTGGGCGTCGCGCTGGTCCCGTCACTGGTCCTGTCCGGCCGCCCCCGCCTGCGCGCCACCCCGCTGGCCCCGCCCGGCGTCCAGCGCACCATCGCCCTGGCACACCGCCGCGACGTCACCCCGACCCACGCCGCCCGCGCCCTGCGCGAGGTCCTGCTGGCCTACGTGCACGAGGAGTCGGCCTGGTCCCGCCTGCCCGCCGGCGTCGAGCCGATCTGAGGCGGGCAAGGGCACCTTCCTGACGCTCCGCGTGCAGGAAGGCGCCCTTGCCGGGTTCAGGCCGCGGGTTCGGCGATGCAGGCGGTGGCCACGCGGTCGAAGCCCTGGCGCTGGTACACACGGGCCACGTCCTCGGAGGCGGCCGCCATGAACACGGTGCGTACGCCGTGCTCCAGCGCGTGCCGGGCGAGCAGCGCGGTGACCGCGCCGGCCAGGCCCTGCCTGCGGGCCGAGGGCAGCGTGGCCACGCCCGCGATCTCGGCGACGTCGCCCGCGCGCTGGTAGACCCCGCTCGCCACGACGCCCTGGCCCGCCGCTTCGGCGTACGCGTACGCCCGCACGCCGCCGGCGATGTCGGCGAGCTGCCGCGCGAGGTGCTCGTCCGCCGAGGAGGCCTTGATGGCGGCGTCGCGTTCGGCCGGCCCGGCCTCGCCGGTGGCCGTGCCCGGGGCGCCGAACCCGACCTGTGCCACGGCCGCGATCTCCGCGAGGAGCCTGGCCGCGTCCGGCGCGTCGGCGGTGACGATCCGGGCGGTGTCGCCGGGGTCGGCCAGCCGGGCCGGGTCGAGCACGAGCAGCGGCGCGCGCAGCACGGCCAGGCCCGCGGCCTCGGCGATCGGCAGCAGGCCGGGTGTGGTCTGGTCGACCCACTCGAACGCCTCCGGCACGCCCAGCTCGCGCTGGCGGGCGCGGACGGCGTCCAGGTCGGCCGCGGTCGGGGTGGGGCCGCCGAGCACGGGCCGGGCGTAGAACGGGTACGGCGTGCCCTGGCTCAGGAACAGCTCGAGGGTGCCGTGCCGCTCGACGGCTGCCCGGTCGCGCGGGACGGCGTCGTAGAAGGCTTCCAGCCGGCTCAACAGATCATCGGTCACGCCGCGCAGGCTACCGCCCGCCCCGCCCCGGGTCGCCCGCATTTCCCCGCCGCCACGCACTTGCCGACAGCGTGTACTTTGCGATACAAAGTTGCCACGACACGAGGGGAGCCGATCCGATGACGACACCAGCGACCACCGCCGATCCCGGCGCGATGCTCGACGAGGTACGCCGCCTGCGCGAGCAGGCCCGCGACCGGGCGCACGCGGGGGCCTGGTTCCCCGTCGCGATGCTCGCCGCGCTGCTGCTGGCCAGCATCGCGCTCTATCGCGTGCCGTTCGCGCAGACCTACGTCCACTCCGACGACCTGCACCTGTGGGCGGGCCTGCCGGTGGCCCAGCGCAGCGCGACCGCCTCGTACCTGTTCTGGTTCCTCGGCACACCGGCGACCATCGCCCTGATCGGAGCCTGGTACCGCTGGCGCGCCCGCCGGGTCGGCATCCGCGTGCCGTGGCGCTGGTTCGCGATCACCGCGCTCGGCGCGCTGGCCGCGCTGGCCGTCATCGCCGCCATGCCGCAGGACCGGCCCGCCCCCGACCCGGACATGATCATCGCTGTCGAGCAGGTGACGCTGCTGCAGGAGCTGCGCTGGGGGCTGCTCACGCCGCTGATGCCGATCGCGCTGGCGATCATCGCGCTCGGCTGGGTGGAACGCAGCAGGGCACTGGTCTTCGCCGGGGCCTGGGTCGGCGTCATCACCTACTGGCAGAGCTCGCAAGGTCTCGGCGAGCTCCCCGGCTGGCTGACCTGGATCCTGGGCGGGTTCCAAGGTCCCGCGCTGGGTGGTTCGCTGACCCTGTTCGGGCTCAACCGGCCCGGCCCGACGCTGATCCTGATGGCGCTGCCGCTGCTGGTGTTCGCGGTCGTGCGGGCCGTACGCACCCGTGGTGGTCTGCGATGAGTGACGAGCCGGCGCACCCGGTGCTGGCCCTGGACGAGACCGTCCACCAGCGCATCCGGCTGGGCATCCTGACCGTGCTGGCCGAGACCGCCGAGTGCGCGTTCACCACGCTGCGCGACCAGCTCCAGCTCAGCGACGGCAACCTCAGCCGCCACCTGCGGGTCCTCGAGGAGGCGCAGCTGGTCGAGATCCGCAAGGGGTACGAGGGGCGCAAGCCCTGCACCTGGCTGAAACTGACCCGGCAGGGCGGCGCGGCGCTCAAGCAGGAGCTGGCGGCGCTCGAGCAGCTGGTGGCCCGCTTGCGAGCCACGGACTCCCTGCGCTGACCAGGCGCCCGTTCCGCGGAGGGGACGCGGATGCCCGGCCCACGCGGCCGGGTATCCGTACATGTTCACCGCGGAGAACGAGGGTCTCAGCGGACCGGCCGGGGCCAGTCCGCGAAAGCGCGGCGGACCGCGGCGCAGCCCTGCGGGCTCAGGCCGTACAGCTGCCGCCAGACGATGTCGTCGAGCCGGTCCAGGCGGGCCATCGCGGCGGCGAAGTCGTCGTCGTCCAGCGCCGGATCGGCCCGGCGGCCCAGTTCGAGCAGCTGCGCGCGGCTGTAGCGGCGCAGCGCCCCGGCCACGTCGACGTAGTCGCGCGGCTCGGCCCGGTTGGCCAGCGCGGCGACCTTGCCGCCGAGGACGTCCTCGACGTGCAGCACCGGACCCACGTCCATGATGACCGTGCCGCGGTTGCGGTCGAACCGGGCCAGGGTCAGCCGCATCACGGCCGCGCCCCGCGTGATCTGGAACTCGACCAGCTCGTCGTCGAACCCGCCGAACACCTCGCCCAGGTCGTCGCCGTACACGGTGACATCCAGCCCGGCCTCGCGCAGCGCCCGCACCACGAGCTCGCCCGCGGCGCGCACGCCGCCGTCCACGTCGGTGAACAGGTCGACGTCCTCGGTGCCGCGGTGCACGATGCCGTACAGGTTCAGGGCGTGCCCGCCGCCGAGGGCGAACCCGTGCGACTGCGCCACGCCGAGCGCGATCCGGGCGACGTCGGCCTGCAGCTCCTCGACGGTCATCCGACGGGCAGCGAAGCGCGCAGCACCGGGTGCCGCTCCTCCCACGCGTGGCGCAGCCCGCGCGGCAGGAACAGCTCCGGCCACAGCCGGACCAGCGTCGGGCCGTCGAGCCAGGTGCGCAGCTCCTCCAGCGTGCCGGCCTCGCGCAGCACCGTCTCGTACGTCCAGCGCAGCAGGTGCGGGTTGTCGAGGTCGACGCGCCGGTCGGCCTGCCAGAACAGGCGGTGCGGCAGCACGGCAACGCCGGAGGTCGGCCCGTGCAGCGCGCTCAGGTCGGGTGCGACGAGCGCACGGCGGCCCGGCCGCGCCGTCGGGGGCGCGGCGCTGCGGCGGTCGCGGCGGTCCACATGTCAAGAGTAAGGGCAGGCGCGTCCGTGGGGACAGCGGCGGGCTTCCTAGGATCACCCGCGTGGTGGAGATCAGACCGATGACCGAGGCCGACGCGGACGCCGTACTGGCCATCTTCCAGGCCGGAATCGACACCGGCGACGCGTCGTTCGAGACGGCCGCGCCCACGTGGGCGGCGTTCGACGCGTCCCGGCTGCCCGCGCACCGCCTGGTCGCCGTCGACGGGGACACGGTGCTCGGCTGGGTCGCCGTCACCGCGGTGTCGGCCCGCCCGGTGTACGCCGGCGTCGTCGAGCACGGGGTGTACGTCTCCCCCGCCGCGCGCGGGCGCGGGGTGGGCCTGGCGCTGATGAACGCGCTGATCGCCTCGACCGAGGCGGCCGGGGTGTGGACGCTGCAGTCGGGAGTGTTCCCGGAGAACACGGGCAGCGTCGCGCTGCACCGCCGCTGCGGCTTCCGCGTCGTCGGCACCCGCGAGCGGATCGGCCGCCGCGACGGCCGGTGGCGCGACGTGCTGATGCTCGAACGCCGCAGCACGATCGCGGGCCGCGACTGACCGGCCCGCGACGCCGGGGACGGGGCGGTGCTCCGCCCGCGCCTCGTCCCCGGCGCAGGCGGAGCACCTGATCACGGCGGGCCGCGGCCTACCCCTGGCCGTGCTCGGCTCACCGTGACGCCTGGCCGGCCCGACAACGCACGCGGCGCGCGCATACAACCGGAGTTCGGGCGACAACCCAAAAGTTGTCGCGACAACTTCTGGGTTGTCGCCCGCAGCAGACGTGGCATCCCGGCGCCGCCGCCGAGGGGACCTGCGTCGCGAGCGCCTGCTGCGCAGCCGTTGCGCCGGCGTGCCGTCGGGCTTGCTCCGGCCGGCGGCCGCACCGCCACCGGCCTGTCCACGATCGCTCGCGCTCACCGAGCCCACACCCCACGAAAGCCGGTCACCATACCTGACTTACGTAAGGACCCCGCCCGATGATCGTCCGACTTGCCTGGCACATGGGCGTATCTTGGCCGCGCAAACTCACCCGTGGTGGTGCCCTCGCGCAGCAGGTCGTCGATGGCGACGGCGGTCGC
>NZ_JBFAOU010000047.1:0-48172 GCF_040675365.1 Catellatospora sp. NPDC049609
GGCGGCCCCGCTGCATCGCTCGTTTCCCCGGCAGCAGGATCATGATCAGCAGTAGATTGAGGGCGGGGCCTTCGGCGTGACCAGGGCCCTGCCGGGGTGGGACGGCTCAGCTCGGTGCGCCCGAGCGCAGCGCTGCCGGGCCGGCGGGCTGGGCGGCTACCGCGACGGGCTGCGGCGCTGCCGCGACGGGCTGGGGCGCGGCGCCGCCGGCCGGTGTGCCCAGCGGCTGTGCCGGCACGGTGGCCGCCGGGGCGGGCTGCGCCGGGGTGGGCAGAGGGCTGAACAGCTCGGGCCACAGCAGCGCGTGGCTCGCCCGGTCGCGGGTCAGCCGGGCGGCGGCGCGGCGGTGCCGCTCGCCGATCACCGCGGCCAGGTACGCCCAGCCCGGCGTGTCCTGCGGCGCGGGCGGGGTGGTGCAGGCGGCGATCTCGGTGGCCAGCGCGTGGCCCAACCGCGTGCGGTACGGGTCGCGCAGGCTGCGGCTGCGGGCCAGGAAGTGCCGGGCCGCCAGGGCCAGCTCGTCGTCCAGCCCGGTCAGGTCCAGCGTCGCCGCCCACGGGAGCAGCGGCACGGGGATGCTGGGCACCCAGCCCCAGCTCTCCGGCGTGCGGTCGTGCACGACGATGGTGCCCGCGGCGACGTCGGCCAGCCGCTTGCCCCGGGCCGAGCCCGACAGCACCGCCAGGCTCGCCGCCCAGCTCACGATCAGCAGGATGCCCGGCCACTCCAGCGTGGCGCCGACCAGGGCACGGGTGAACGACTGGCGCAGCGTGATCGGACCGCCGTCGTCGCGTACCACCCGCAGGCCCATCGCGAGCTTGCCCAGCGAGCGGCCCCGGGTCAGCGACAGCATCAGGGTCGGGTAGCCCACCGCGACCAGGACGATCGTGACGATGTACGCGGTGTTGACGTTCGCCAGGTCGAAGCCCAGGAGGAAGGTGAACGCGAGGCTGAGCAGGGGGAGCAGCAGCGCCGCGAGCATCAGCTGGGCGAAGACGTCGAGCATCAGCGCCAGCACGCGGGAGCCGGCGCGGGCCAGCCGCACCTCCAGGTGCACGGCCTCGCCGCTGACCAGTCCCGCCGTGCTCTCCGCCGCCTCGTGCCCCTGCCGCATCGGCACAGTGAATCACAGGTGCGCGCGGGGAGCGGGCCCCCGCTAGGCTGCCGGTCGGACAATCCCGGGGAGGGACGAGCGGTGGACCTGGACGCGTACGTCGCCGAGCATCGCGGCGAGTGGCGGCGGCTCGAGGCGCTGAGCCGGCGCCGCAAGCCCAGCGCCGCCGAGGTGGACGAGCTGGTGCTGCTCTACCAGCGGGTGGCCACCCACCTGTCGGTGGTGCGCAGCCGCACCCCCGACCCGGCGCTGGTGGCGGAGCTGTCCCGGCTGGTGCTGTCGGCCCGCGCGACGATCACCGGCGCGGCGCCCGTGGACTGGCGGCGCGTGCCCCGCTTCCTGGCGTACGACCTGCCGCTGGCGCTCTACCGGGCACGCCGGTGGTGGTACGCGACCACGATCTGCTTCGTGCTGGCGGCCGTGGCGGTGGGGGCGTGGGTCATCAGCGACCCGGCGGTGCCGCGGGCTTTCGGGATGACCGACGCGGACATCGCCCAGCTCGTCGAGCACGACTTCGCGAGCTACTACAGCGAGCACTCCGCGCCCAGCTTCGGGCTGCTGGTGTGGACGAACAACGCGTGGATCGCGGCGCAGTGCCTGGCCTCCGGGGTGCTGCTGCTGCCGGTCGCCTGGTTCCTGTGGCAGAACGCGCTCAACGTGGGCATCGTCGGCGGCCTGATGGTCGGGCACGGGCGGGCCGACGTGTTCTTCGGCCTGATCGCCCCGCACGGGCTGCTGGAGCTGACCGCGATCTTCGTCGCGGCCGGGGTCGGGCTGCGCATCGGCTGGGCCTGGGTGGTGCCCGGGCCGGTGCTGACCCGCGGGCAGGCGCTGGCGGCCGCGATGCGCCAGGGGATGCACGGCGCGCTCGGGCTGGTCGGGGTGTTCGCGGTGGCGGCGCTGCTGGAGGCGTTCGTGACGCCGTCGTTCCTGCCGCTGCTCGTGCGGGACGCGATCGGGGTGGTGGTGTGGGGGGCCTTCCTCGCCTACGTCCTGGTGCTGGGGCGGCGGGCGGAGCAGGGTGAGCTGGTGCTCGACACCGCCGCAGCCGGTCCGCAGGGGTAGCCGCCGGTGGGCGGGGTTCGGCGAGGTGGGGCTGGAAGCATGATCGCTGTCTCCGGTCAGGACCTGCAGTCTGACTGCATATCCTGACCCGGAACAGCGATCTTCGCGCCGCCGCGCTGCGGCGGTGGCGGTGGCGGCGGCGGTGGGTCAGAGTTTGCCGGCGGCCTTGAGGGCGAGGTAGGCGTCGGTGACGCGGCTGGCGAAGACGTCGGCGGGGAAGTCGAGGACCTCGACGCCGTGCCGGGTCAGTGCGCTGCTGAGCCGCTCCCGGTCGGCCAGCGCCCGGGTGCCCGCGGCGGCGGCGTACACCTCGTTCGGGCCGTGCAGGGGTGTCGCGGCGAGCTCGGCCAGGGCCGGGTCGTGTACGGCCGCGATCAGCACCCGGTGCCGGGCGGCCAGCCGGGGCAGCACCGGCAGCAGCCCCTCGCCGAGCGCCCCCGGCTCCAGCGCGGTGAACACCACCACCAGCGAGCGCTTGCGCTCCCGGCGCAGCACCTCGCTCGTGATCAGCTCGAAGTCCGTCTCCACCATCGCGGGGTGCAGCGGGGCCACCGCGTTGATCAGGCGGGGCAGGGTGCCCCGGCCGTGCGCCCCGGCCACCACGGCCCGCACCCGGTGGTCGGCCGCGATCAGGTCGACCTGGTCGCCGGCCTCCTGCGCGACGGCGGCCAGCAGCAGCGCGGCGTCCATCGCGGCGTCGAGGCGCGGCTCGTCGCCGACCCGCACCGCGCTGGTGCGCCCGGTGTCCAGCACGCACACCACGCGCCGCGACCGCTCGGGCCGCCAGGTGCGCACCATGACGTCGCGCCGCCGCGCCGTGGCGCGCCAGTCGATCGAGCGCACGTCGTCGCCGGGCACGTACTCGCGCAGCACGTCGAACTCGCTGCCCTGGCCGCGGCCCCGGATGGCCAGGGCGCCCTCGACGGTGCGCAGCTTCGCCAGCTTCTCCGGCAGGTGCTTGCGCGACGTGAACGGCGGCAGCACCCGCAGGTGCCACGGCGGCTGGTGGTCGGCCTGGCGGAAGGCGAGCCCGAGCGGGCCGAGGCTGCGTACGGTGACCCGGTCGGCGGGGCGGTCGCCGCGCCGGGTCGGGGTCAGCGTGGTGGTGAGCGTCGCCGCGGTCCCCGTGGGCAGGCTCACCCGGTGGGCGTACGGCTGCGCCCCGGCCGACGGCGCCCAGCCGTCGCGCACCTGCAGCCGGGCGTCGGCGCCGGTGCGGTTGGTCAGGATGAGCGAGGTCTGCGCCTGCTCGCCCAGCCGCACCAGGGCGCCGGTGCCCTCGCGCCGGACGGACAGCCGCCGCGGGTCGGCGGTCACCGCCCAGTCGACCAGCACCCCGGCCGCGACCAGGCCGAGCAGCCCGCCGGCCAGGGCCCAGGGCGGGATCGCGTACAGCGCCGAGAGCAGGCCGACGACCGGCGCGCACAGCGCGACCAGTACTGCGGTGCGGACGGTGGGCACGGCGGCTATCGCGGGGTGGGCACGGACGCGAGCACCGCGTCCAGGACCGACTCGGCCGTCACGTTCTCCAGCTCGGCCTCGGGCGTCAGGCGCAGCCGGTGCCGCAGCGTCGGCCGGGCCATCACCTTCACGTCGTCGGGCGTGACGTGGTCCCGGCCGCTCAGCCAGGCCCAGGCCTTCGCCGTGGCCAGCAGCGACGTCGCGCCGCGCGGCGAGGCGCCCAGCTCCACCGAGGGGGTGGACCGGGTGGCCCGGCACAGGTCCACGATGTACCCGAGCACGGGCTCGGTCACGGTGACCCGGCCGACGGCGTCGCGCGCCGCGGCGAGGTCGGCCGCCCCGGCGACCGCCTTGATGCCGACCGCGCCCAGGTTGCGGGGGTCGAAGCCGCCGTGGTGGGCACGCAGCACGCCCAGCTCCTCGTCCCGGTTCGGCAGCGGCACGGTCAGCTTCAGCAGGAAGCGGTCCACCTGCGCCTCGGGCAGCGGATACGTGCCCTCGTGCTCGATCGGGTTCTGCGTGGCGGCCACCAGGAACGGCTCGGGCAGCGGCCGGGTCACCCCGTCGGCCGACACCTGCCGCTCCTCCATGACCTCCAGCAGCGACGACTGGGTCTTCGGCGGCGTCCGGTTGATCTCGTCGGCCAGCAGCAGGTTGGTGAACACCGGGCCGGGGCGGAACTGGAACTCGGCGGTGTGCGGGTCGTAGATCACCGACCCGGTCACGTCGCCGGGCATCAGGTCGGGGGTGAACTGGATGCGCTTCATCTCCAGGTCCAGCGCGGCGCCGAGGCTGCGTACCAGCAGCGTCTTGGCCACCCCGGGCGGGCCCTCCAGCAGCACGTGGCCGCGGCACAGCAGCGCGATGAGCAGTCCGGCGACGACGCCGTCCTGGCCCACGACGGCCTTGGCCACCTCGGTCCGCAGCCGGCCGAGCGCGTCACGGGCGGGTTCGGCGGCGGATGCGACAGTCAACGGCTCGGTCACCGGTGCTCTCCTTCGTTCACAGGTCCTGCGGTCACCCGCTCGACCAGCAGCCGCAGCTGCCCGGCCCACTGGTGAAGTTCCTCGTCGGTCTCCGGCTGCGGCCCGTAGAGCAGGCCGCCCAGCCAGGCCGGATCGGCTCCGGTCCGGGCCTGCAGCGCGGCCAGCAGCTGCTCGGCCTCCGCGCCGGGGGTGAGCCCGACGGCGGTGGCGAGCCTGCGCCGGGCGTCGGCCCGCAGCGTCTCCAGCGCGGGGCCGCGGGCGCGGGCCCGGCGGTAGAGCCGGCCGCGGCCCACCGCGGTCTCCGCGCCCGGCACCTCCACCGGCAGTGGCTCCACGGCGGGCGGGCCGAGCCGCCTGCCCCGGGCCAGCGCGACGGTGAGCGTCGCCGCCAGCAGCGTCACCACCACCCAGAACAGCCAGTCCGGGAACGGGCTGGGCCCGTCCTCCTCCTCGGGCAGCTCCAGCGGCTCGTCGGCCTGCGTCCGGGGCCGGGGCGGCTTCGGCTCGTCGTCGTGCAGATCCAGCCAGACCAGGGTGCGGTCGCGGCTGAGCAGGTCCACCGCGAGCCGCGCGTTGTCATGCTCGCCGATGCGGGCCGCGCGGAACGGGTCGGCGCTGCCGACCACCACGAACTCGGTGCCGTGCTCGGTCACCCGGGCCAGGCCGCCGTCGTAGCAGAGCTGGACGGGGTCCGGCGCCTGCGCGGTGCGCGCGTACACGGTGCGGGTGGCCGCGGCCGCGCCGGCCGAGGTCACCGGGCAGTCCGCGCCGCGGGGGCGGACCGCGGTCGCCCAGCGCTGCCGCACCGCGGTGAGCGAGTCGAACACGGTCATGGTCGCGAACCCGTCGGGCTCCACCAGCACCACGCGGGTGCCGTCGGCCAGGCCGGTGAGGTCGCTCAGCCGGTCCGTCCGGACGTACTGCGGGGTGGGCACGAACAGGGTCGCCGCGCCGCGCTCGGCGTCGACCGCGCGGAAGGCGTCCTCGCTGCTGGTCACGGTGCGGATGGTGACGCCCTCGGCGCGCAGCAGCTCGGCCAGGCGGCTCGCGCCGTCGGGGCCGCCGCCGGCGGGGGACAGGTATGCCGGGTCCGGCGGGTCGGTCTCCTCGGCGGCGTGCGCGGTCAGGGTGACCGCGATCAGCGCGAGCACCGGCAGGAACGGCAGCAGCAGCCGCCACCGGCGGCGGCGGTCGGCCGGGGAGGGGGTCATCGCGCACCTCGCGCCGTCTCGCGCACGGTGGCCAGGTGGCCCCGCATCCGCTCGTCGTCCTCGGCCGTCGCCGGGCGCTGGGCGTACCAGATGCCGGAGAACACGGCGGTGGCGCCGTCGAGCGCGGGGCCCAGCTCCGGACGGGCGCCCGCGGCGGCGCGGGCCAGCTCGGTCACCGTCCAGCCGGGCACGTGCTCGATCACGCCGCGCTCGACCAGCTCCCGGACGATGGCGCGCAGGCGCTCGCGCACCGCCTCGGCCCAGCGGCCCTCGGCGGCGTACCGGTCGGCCAGGTTGTGGTAGACCTCCGCCGCGCGCGCCGGCAGCTCCTCGGCGTCGTCGGGGTCCTCGCCGTCGACCGGCTCGCCGATCGCCTCGCCGAGCTCGTCCGCGCGCCCGGCCCGGCGGGCCGCCCGGCGCATGCGCCAGCGCGAGGGCAGCCAGGCCGGGTACGTGTACCACAGCACCGCGACCACGGCCGCCAGCAACAGCAGCACCAGCCAGCTCAACACGAGCGAGAAGCCGTCGTCCCAGACGGCGGCCGCCTCGTTCCACCACCTCATCAGCGCGCCACCAGCATCTCGGGGGTCAGCTCGCGGTGCCGCGAGGCGCGGTCCAGCCACAGGTCCAGGCCCTCCAGCCGGACCCGCGACTCGATGAGCAGCACCGCGTCCAGCGCGGCCAGGGTGGCGTACGCCAGCGCGTTGGCCGCGACGAGCACCGGCACCAGCAGCCACTCCGCCGCGTCCGGGCCGATCGGCAGGAACTCCAGCCCGGCCAGCACGCCCAGGAAGAACGCGAACCGCATGATCAGCCACGACGCGTAGCCCAGGACCCGCACCCCGGCGACGCGCATACCGCCCCGGAAGGCGAGCCCGGCGGCCCGGCGCAGGGCCGCGAACGCACCCCGCCGCTCCACCGTCACCACGACCGCGACCAGCCCGAACAGGGGGTATCCGAGCAGCCACAGCGGCCCGAGGAACGCGCCCAGCGCGGCCGGGGCGGCCGCGATCAGGCCGCCGAGGGCGACCGCCTCGATCCCGCGCAGCCGGCCGCGGCCCGCCGCCCGGGGCACCGGCCGCCCGGTCACCGCCGCGATCGCGGTGCGCCCGGTGACCGCGCCCAGCCACGTGATGATCAGCGCTTCCAGGCCGGCGCCGAGCGCCAGCAGCACCCAGTAGCCGCCGCTGAGATCGGGCACGCCGTCGCCGAGGCGTACGCCCACCGTGGCCCGGCCGGGGATGAGCACGGCCTGCTCGGCCAGGGCCAGCACCGCGGCGGCGGCCAGCAGCACCCCGGCGCGGCGGCGGACCAGCTCGGCGGCGGAGTCCAGCAGCTCACCCAGGGTGAGCGGGCGCAGCGGCAGCACCTGGCCGCGCGGCAGCCGGCGCTTGGCCGAGGGCGCGGCGCGGTCCATGATCGCTCCGAGGGGGTGTGGGGGCGGAACGTGAGGCAGTCTAGGGGTGCCCCGCACTGGTGGGCGCACCGTGACGAGCCGGGTTCCGAGGGGTCGGGGAGAGCAGCCGCCATAGTGGCACGGCGTGGCCCGATGCGTGGCCCCTACCCTGGCCGATCGGACGAGATCGGTGAAGCCGGTTCGTGTCTCGGCGTGTGGGATGGGATATTGGACGGCATGAGCGACCCGATGATGCCGAGGCATGCCGCATGAGGGCGCGAGTCCTGGTGGTGGACGACGACCCGGCGCTCGCCGAGATGCTGGGCATCGTGCTGCGCAGCGAGGGGTTCGTGCCCGCCTTCGTCGCCGACGGCGAGCGGGCGCTGGCCGCGTTCCGCGAGGCGCGCCCGGACGTGGTCCTGCTGGACCTGATGCTGCCCGGGATGAGCGGGCTGGACGTCTGCCGCGCCATCCGGGCCGAGTCCGGCGTGCCGATCGTGATGCTCACCGCCAAGAGCGACACCGTGGACGTGGTGCTGGGCCTGGAGTCCGGCGCCGACGACTACGTGGTCAAGCCGTTCAAGCCCAAGGAGCTGGTGGCCCGGGTCCGGGCACGGCTGCGCCGCGGCGAGGACGTGACCCCGGAGCTGCTGACCATCGGGCCGCCGGACAACCAGATCATCATCGACGTGCCCGCGCACACGGTGACCCGCAACGGCGCCGAGGTGAAGCTGACCCCGCTGGAGTTCGACCTGCTGGTGGCGCTGGCCCGCAAGCCGCGCCAGGTGTTCACCCGCGAGGTCCTGCTGGAGCAGGTCTGGGGCTACCGGCACTCGGCCGACACCCGGCTGGTGAACGTGCACGTGCAGCGACTGCGCGCCAAGATCGAGCCGGATCCGGAGCGCCCGGAGATCATCCTGACCGTGCGCGGGGTGGGTTACAAGGCCGGCACCAGCTAACCTTGCCCGCATCGTGACCACCCCCACCCCGACCCCCACTGAGCTGCCCCGACCCCGCGAAGCGGAGCCGTCCGGGCAGCGTGTGGCCGTGCCCGCCCCGACGGAGCGGGCGGCCGCCGCGGTCAAGCGGTTCGTCAAGCGCGCGGCGAAGGTGCCCGCGCTGCGTCCCGCGGCCCGGAAGCTGGCCCCCGGCGTGCGGCAGGTGCACCGGATCTGGCGCCGCTCGCTGCAGCTGCGCATGGTCACCATCACGCTGCTCTGCTCCAGCGCGCTCGTCGGCGGCTTCGGCTACCTGATCGCGAGCAGCAGCACCGACAGCCTGCTGCTCGCGGCGCAGGAGGATGCCGAGCGCCAGTTCCTCATCGGCCGCACCAAGGCGATCGAGCAGATGAGTGCGATCCCCAACCCGGAGAGCCCCACGATCGAGAACGAGATCACCAGCGTGCTCGGCACGCTGGCGGGTCAGGGCCAGAACGGCCTCGTCGTGGCCATGCGCTTCGAGAACGAGAAGGTCGCGACGCTGCCGCGGGCCGGGCTGTTCTGGCCAAACGACCTCGATCTGAGCCAGGCGATCACGGCGGACATGCAGAACATGGTCCTGGACGGCGGATGGGGGCACGAGTACGTCGACGCCGACCTCGGGGAAGGCGTCCACACCTACCTCGTCTACGGCACACCCGTGCCCACCCAGAAGTGGGCGGGCAGCTCGGTCGAGCTCTACTACCTCTTCCCGGTGGACACCGAGGTGAAGGTCGCCGGGGACATCCGCTCCACGATCACCTTCGTCGGTGTCGCCCTGGTGCTGCTGCTGGGCATGGTCACCGCGCTGGTGACCCGGGCCACCGTCAGCCCGGTGCGGGTGGCCGCCCGGACCGCCCAGCGGCTGTCCGCCGGCCTGCTCGACCAGCGCATGGTCGTCAAGGGCGAGGACGAGATGGCGCTGCTGGCGGACGCGTTCAACCAGATGGCCGCCAACCTGCAGCGCCAGATCGTGCGGCTGGAGGAGATGTCCCGGCTGCAGCGGCGCTTCACCTCGGATGTGTCGCACGAGCTGCGCACCCCGCTGACCACCGTCCGGATGGCCGCCGACCTGCTCTACTCCGAGCGCGACACCTTCGACCCCGCCTCCGCTCGCAGCGCCGAGCTGCTGCAGGCGGAGCTGGACCGGTTCGAGGAGCTGCTCACCGACCTGCTGGAGATCAGCCGGTTCGACGCGGGGTTCGCCATGCTCGACGCCGAGCCCACCGACCTGGTCACGGTCGTGCGCCGGGTGACCGAGCGGCTGGAGCCGGTGGCCGAGCGGGTCGGCGTCCAGCTGGAACTGGTCGCACCGGACCCGCCGGTGATCGCGGAGATCGACCCCCGCCGGGTGGAGCGGATCCTTCGCAACCTGGTGGGCAACGCCGTGGATCACGGCGAGGGCCGTCCCGTCACGGTGACCCTGGCGCTGGACAGCCGTGCGGTCGCGATCACCGTGCGGGACCACGGGGTGGGGCTGAAGCCCGGCGAGGAGAAGCTCGTGTTCAACCGGTTCTGGCGGGCCGACCCGTCCCGGGCCAGGCAGACCGGGGGCACCGGGCTCGGCCTTTCCATCAGCATGGAGGACGCCCGGCTGCACGGCGGCTGGCTGGAGGCATGGGGCTCACCCGGCGGCGGTGCGCAGTTCCGGCTCACGCTGCCGGTGCGCGCGGGCGGACGGCTGGCGGGCTCACCCCTGCCGCTGGTGCCCGCCGATCACCCGGCGCCGCAGCTTCGCGGCGAGTCGGCGCAGGTGCGGGCATGATCAGGCGGCGGCGTACGCGGACTGCGGCCGGTGTGCTGGCAGCCGGGCTGGTCTGTGCGGTGCTCGCCGGCTGCGGTATCGGGGTGCCCAGCGGTGTCCGCCGGGACGGCGCGGGCCCGTCGACCGGGCCGGGTGGGGTGCCTTCCAGCAATCCGACGCCGGCCCAGTGGAGTCCGACGGAGAACAACCCGCGGATGCTGCTCAGGTCCTTCCTCGAAGCGGCCGCCGGCGACTACGCGCCCGACGCGACCAGGGAAGCCACCCTGACCAGGCTCAAGAACTTCATCTCCGAGGAGAGGCTCGCCACCTGGGATCCGGGACCGGACCTCACCCTGGTCCGGGTGCTGGACGAGCCGACCCAGGACGGTGACACGGTGAAGGTGACCGTGCAGTACGTCGGCACGCTGGATCCCGAAGGACAGGTCGAGCCGGGCGACGGCAAGGTGGAGCAGCTCAGGTTCCTCTTCAAGCCGGTCGACGGGAAGGCGGGACTCTTCCTGACCAACCCGCCGCCCGTCCTGCTGTTCGACGTCGCGAAGCTCGAGAGGTTCTACCTGAAGCTTCCGATCTACTTCTGGAACAAGAACAAGACCTCCCTCGTGCCCGACCTGCGCTACCTTCCCCGGGCGCTACCCGCCGAGCAGCACAGCAACCGGCTGGTCGACTGGCTGCTGAAGGGGCCTTCGCCGGCGGTGAAGGAAGCGGTGCTGGAACTCCCGACCGGCGCGAGCCGAGCCGATCTGATCATCAAGGACGACACCCAGATCAAGGTCAACCTGGTCGCGGCGGCTTCGGACGCCGACCTGGAGAAGCTCGCCATCCAGCTCTACTGGACGCTCGTCCCGCCGGAGACCGAGGAGCGCGTGCTGCTGCGGGTGAACCGCAACGAGTACGCCGTCGACTTCGCCACCGCGCGGCCGTGGCTCACCGCGTTCCGGCCCGAGTCGGAGCCGCGGCTGTACGTGATCGCCGACGGGGTGCTGCGCCGCCTGAAGGGCAGCCGGGGCGAGCAGGAGCCGCTGCTCGACGGCGAGAAGCAGAACCGTGGCCTCGTCACCGCCGCGGTGGCCCACGGCGAGCGCGCCTTCGCGCTGGTGCGCCAGGAGGGCGACACGCAGCGGCTGTACGTACGCGCGGCGGGCCGCCCGACGCGCCAGGTGGCGTTCCCGTCGCCGGGCGTGGCCTCGCTCTCCGGCCCGGTCTGGCTCGATCGATCCGCCGAGGTCCTGATGGTGCTCGGCGACGGCAAGCTGTGGGCGGTCGGGGCCAGGGACACGAACGCCAGCATGGTGACCGCGACCAAGGGCCTGCCGAGCGGCGACATCACCGCCTTCTCGGTGGCACCGGACGGGCGGCGCCTGGCCCTGGTCATCGGGGGACGGCTGCACATGGCACTGCTGCAGCGAGCGAACGCCACGGCCGGCACTTTCAAGATCGTCGAGTGGCAGCGGGTGCCGGTCGGCTCGGGCTTCGACGGCAAGCTGCACGGCGTGGGCTTCATCAGGGAGGACATCGTCGCGGTGGGCACCGGCGGAGCCGACGAGAAGGTGTGGCTGGCCGAGGTGACCGTCGACGGCGCCCTGCAGAAGACCTACTCGACGGTGCAGAGCGGGACCGTCACCAACCTGACGGGATACGTCGAGGACGGTGGGCGGACCGATCGACCGGGCAAGATCATGCTGGACGTGAACGGGAAGGCCTACCGGGCGTGGCCCACCCAGAGCTTCTCCGATCTGGAGGCGCTGGTGGGCAAGGCGGTGCTGCCGGTCCCGTCGCCGGGACCGTCGGCATCCCCCTCGGCCTCCCCCGGCACGCCGGCCGAGGCGAGCGTCTCGACCGCGTTCTTCGAAGGCTGAGCCGTGCCGGCCGCGACGCTCTGGCAGGCGCTGGCCGATCTGGTGCTGCCCGCGTCCTGCGCGGGCTGCGGCCGCTCGGGCGAGCCGCTGCGGCACGAGGTGTGCGCCGCCTGCGCCGCCGCGGTCGGGTCGCTGCGGGCCGCGCCGACCCGGCCCGACCCGCCACCGCCCGGCCTGCCCGCCTGCGTGGCACTCGGCCCGTACGCCGGCGAGCTGCGCGAGCTGCTCCTCGCGTTCAAGGAGCGCGGCCGGCACCGGCTGGCCCGCCCGCTGGGGGCGCTGCTCGCCGAGGCCGTCGCGGCCGCCACCCCGCCCGGCGCGCCCGTGCTGCTGCTCTACGTCCCGGACACCGCCGCGGCGGCCCGCGCCCGGCACGGTGACCACATGCGCCTGCTGGCCCGTGCGGCGGCGGCCCGGCTGCGCGAGGCGGGCCGCTCGGCGGCGGCCGCCGCGCCGCTGCGCGCGCTGCCCAAGGCCGACTCGGCGCACCTGACCTCCGCGCAGCGGGCGGCGGGTGCGGCCGCTGGTTTCGCGCTGCGATCAAGGGGTATCGAGCGGGTACGGCGCACCGCGCCCGGCTGCGTGACGATGCTGCTGGACGACATCGTGACCACCGGGTCCACCCTCGCGGCCGCGTCGGAGCTGCTCGCTGGTGCGGGCGTGCGCGTCGACGGGTGCGTCACCCTGGCGGCGACACGCCGTATTCAGCCGCAACGCGCAATATGGTCGTAATCTTCGGATAATGGCGTGATCGGTGCTGCGTGACGGCTCCATGACGCGTGGTACCGAAAGGGCGAATCTCGTCAAAACAGTCTTGGTACAAGGGATGACGAGTGGCTGACGAGCGGCTAGCGTCAGAAGCCAACCACCTGATGGAGTCACCGCCAAGGCAGTGACAGGAGCGTCGGAAGGGGCTTACACCAGTGCGCCCCGGACACAGTCGCCGGGGTGCTTCCGCACTCGGACAGACCGTGGGAGGTCAGGCGTGGACATCGAGGTCAAGGGTCGTAATGTCGAAGTTCCGGATCATTTCCGGGTACATGTGGCCGACAAGCTGCAGAAGGTCGAACGTTACGACCAGAAGATCATTGAATTCGACGTCGAACTAATCCACGAGCGCAACCCGCGCCAAGCTGATTCCTGCCAGCACATCGAGATCACCTGCGTGACCCGGGGGCCCGTCATCCGCGCCTGCGGCGCCGCCGGAGACTTCTACTCGGCACTCGACGAGGCCGTGGACCGGCTCGACCGCCGCCTGCGCAAGGCCGCCGACCGCCGCCGCGTGCACCGCGGCCGCCGGGCGCCGGTCTCCGTCGCGGCCGCGACCGCGGGCCTGGCCGCTTTCCAACCCCCCGCAGCAGGCTCGACCGCGACGCTCGCCCGTTCCGCGAACGGTGCCGGCGGCCCGATGGACGCGCTGGAGGACGCCGACCAGCCGTGGCACATCGTGCGGGAGAAGGAGTTCTCCGGCGAGCCGATGACGATCGACGACGCCCTCTACCAGATGGAGCTGGTCGGGCACGACTTCTACCTCTTCCACGACAAGGACAGCGGCCGGCCGTGCGTCGTCTACCGCCGCAAGGCCTACGACTACGGACTGCTGACGCTCGCCTGGTGAGGTGACCGACCCGAACCGGCCTGTCCCGTCTGCGACGGGGCAGGCCGGCTCTTCATGCCCGTCAGCGGTACCGTTCGGCGATCCGGACGTACTGGATGTCGTCGATGCGGGTGCCGTCGGGGCCGGGCAGGCGCGCCTTGAGGTGGCCCTCACGCTCGAACCCGGCCCGCTCCAGCACCCGGCGCGACGCCTCGTTGTAGGGAAAGGTGCCCGCCGCCACCCGCACCAGGCCCGCCTGCTCCAGCGCCCAGTCGCTGATCAGCCGGGCGGCGGCGGTGGCCAGACCGCGCCCGCGGAACTCCGGGCGCAGCCCGTACCCGATGATCCCCTGGCGCAGGAACGGCTCCTGGTAGTACAGGCCGATGTCGCCGGCGAACTCGCCCGTCGCGGCGTCCAGGATGACGCAGGCCGCCCGGATCCCGGCCAGCCAGTCCGATTCGGCCAGGGCGCAGCGCTCCCGTACACCCTCCAGCGTGGTCGGCCCGCCGATGTTGTTACGCCGCACCTCCGGCAGCTCGCTCAGCGCGAAGTACGCCTCGGCGTCGCCGGGCGCGAGCCGGCGCAGCCGCACCAGCCCGTCGGACAGCTCACCGCCGGGGAAGTCGGGCAGGCCGGGGGCCACCGGGCCGGGCGGGTCGGTCGCCAGCCGGGCGAACACCACGTGGTCGCCGCGCGAGCCGTCGCGCAGGGTCGCCGCGCCGCGGCGTACGCCCTCGCGGGTGAAGCCCGCCGCGAGCGCCACCCGCTGGCTCGCCGCGTTGCGCGGCGCGGTGACCAGCTCCATCCGCGCGATGCCGCGCTCGGCGAACGCCCACCGGGTGATCGCGACGGTGGCCGCGGTGGCCACGCCGCGCCGCCGGGCCCACGGGGCGATCCAGTAGCCGACCTCGGCCTGGGCCCGCTCGGCCACCACCTGGCCCATGCCGGCGCCGCCGAGCACGTCGTCGGTGGCCGGATCGACGACCGCCCAGGACGCGCCGCCGTTCTGCCAGGCCGCCGGGGCGCCCTCGTTGATCCACCACTGCGAGACCTCGTCGGTGTACGGGCTCGGCATCAGCGGGATGAACTCCGCGATCAGCGGGTCGGCACACGCCTCGCGCGTGCGCTGCGCGTCGCGGGGGGCCCACGGCCGCAGCCGGACCGTGCCGCCGTCGAGCTCCACCGGCTCGACGGCCGTCACGACAGGTCCTCGCGGACGAAGGAGGCGATCCAGGCGTCGCGGCGCTCGCCGCGGTGGGCGCAGCCGTTGCGCAGCACGCCCTCGTACGTGAAACCGGCCTTCTCGGCCACCCGGCGGGAGCCCTCGTTGCCCACGTGCGCCTTCCACTCGACCCGGCTCAGGCCCAGCTCGCGGATGCCCCACTCGGTGACGGCCCGCAGCGCGGCGCTCATGTAGCCGTGGCCGCGGGCGTGCGGCGCGGTCAGGAAGCCGACGTCGGCCACCTCGGGGTCGCCGCCGACCCGCAGGTCGATCTGGCCGACGTACCCGCCGTCGCCGTCGGCGAGCACGAACGCCGCGCCCTGGCGCCGCTGCCACCAGCCGGGGGCGTACTCGTCGATGAAGCCGAGCGCCCGCTCGTGGTCGTAGTCGAGGGGCACCGTGGTCCAGCGCAGGGTCTCCGGGTCGGTGCAGGCGGCGAGGATGCCGGGGGCGTCGCCCGCGTCGGGCAGCCGCAGGGTCAGCGGCTCGCCGCGGTCGGTGGTGGTGCGCAGCACCGGCTGGGGGCGGTCGTACGGGTCGGTCATGGCCCCCACCCTGGCATATCGTGCCGCCGGCGGCCCACCCGATATCGCCTCAGGCCAGCGCGACCAGGATGTCGCGGCGGTCGTCGACGGTCTGGCGCGGCAGCAGCCGGTGGTGCGCCAGGTGGTCCACGGTGAGCAGCGGGCCGTGCTCGGTGCGGTGCGCGACGATGCCCCGGGCCTGCTCCGGGCTGATCCCGGGCACCTCGGCCAGCACCTCGGCCGGGGCGCTGTTCACGTCGACCAGGCCGCCGTCGTCGAAGGCGGGCGCGAGGTCGGGGCGCCCGATGTGCAGCCGCCGGGCGATGTCGGGGTGCTGCGCCAGCAGGTGCCGCGCCTGCTCGCGGCGCACCCGCAGCTCGATGTCGCGCACCAGCGCGGGCGGCAGGGTCCGGGCCGGCTTGTCCAGCCCGAGGAACAGGCCCTGCGCGATGCCGCCGGCCCAGCATGCGGCGATCGACGCCATCGCCAGCGTGTCGTGCAGGCTCAGCGTCTCGGAGACCGGCCTGGCCAGGTTCGTCCAGGCGACGATGTTCAGGACGAGGTACGCCGCCGCGCACACGCCCACCCGCCAGCTGCGGCGGTATGCCGCGAAGAAGCCGACCGCCGCGAAGCTGGCGAAGCCGCACGACAGCAGGGGCACCGCCGCGCCGACCGCGGCCAGGATGATCCGCCGGGTGCGCGCGTTGTCCTCGGCCGACACCGGCGGCGGCGGCGGCGGCGGTGGCGGCGGCGGCGCGTACGCCGGCCAGCCCGCCACCGGGTAGGCGCCCCAGCCGGCGGGCACCGGCGCGACGCCGGCGGACCCCGGCACGGGGCCGTACGCCGCGAGCGGCTGCGGTGCGGGCGAGTGCGGTGCGGCGACGGTCAGGTGCGCCGGGACGGTCAGGTGCACCGCCTGGCCGGGACCCGTCGGCACCGGTGCGAGCAGGGCCGGGTCGCCCTGCAGGATGGCGCGGTGCAGCTGCTGCAGGCGCTCGCCCGGCTCCACGCCGAACTCCTCGGCGAGCAGGCCGCGCGCCTCCCGGTACGCGGCCAGCGCCTCGGCCTGGCGGCCGCACCGGTACAGCGCCAGGATCAGCAGGTAGCGCAAGCCCTCCCGGAGCGGGAACTCGCCCACCAGCTCGACCAGGCGCGGCGCGGCGTCCACGTGCCGGCCCAGCTCCAGCTCCAGCTCGACCATGGTCTCCAGCGCGGCGGCGCGGCTGTCCACCAGCCGCTCCCGGGCCGTGTCGAACACCGGGCCGGCCAGCCCGGCCAGCGGCTCCGCGCGCCACCCGCCCGCCGCCTCGCGCAGCACCGAGGCCGCCTCCAGCAGCCGCCGCTCGTCGCGCAGGCGCTGGGCGCGGGCCACCTCGCGGGCGAAGCGCTCGGTGTCGAGGCTGCCCTCGGGCACGGCGAGCACGTATCCGGCCGGGGTCAGCGTGATCAGCTGGCCGGGCGTGCGCGGCGAGTGGTCCGGGTCGAGCGCGCGGCGCAGCCCGGCGACGTACTTCTGCACCACGTTGGGGCCGTTCTCCGGCGGCTCCTGCTGCCAGACGGCGTCGATGATGGCGGTCGGCGCCACCGGGCGGTTGGCGTTGAGCACCAGCATCGCCAGCACCGCCCGCTGCTTGCCCGGCCCGAGGTCCAGCTCCCGCTCGCCGTGCCACGCCCGCAGCGGGCCGAGCAACTCGAAGCGCAGCGGCCGGTCGGTCACGGGGTCCTCCTGGTGGGGGCGGCTGCCGCCCGGGTCGAGCGGCGGGTACGCCGATGGGTAAGCCGGAGCGCAGCAGTCGGCAGCATAACGGCAGCGGATCGGCAGCAGCGACGCTCAGGCTGGTCGTCGAGGCGGTCCAGCCCGGCGTCCGGGGGAACGGGGGCGGCCGGCGCGTCGATTCGCGGCGGCCGTCTCCCCGGTGCCGGGCGGCCGCGACACCACCCTCTGGCAGCGGCGTTCCGCCCGGAGGTTTGTGACTTCGTGCCCGATTCTGCCGGATCACTTCCCCGGGGGTGACGATTCGCCGTCCGATGCGCCTACGATGGGTCGGCAGACTGTCTAGGGAGCGTTGAACACCCGTGTCGATTTTCGAGAAGATCCTCCGTGCCGGCGAGGGGCGGATGCTCCGCCGGCTCAAGGCCATCGCCGACGCCGTCAACTCCATCGAGGAGAACTACGTCGATCTCACCGATGCCGAGCTGCGGGCGCTGACGGACCAGTACCGGGAGCGTCTCGCCGACGGGGAGACCCTGGACGACCTGCTCCCCGAGGCGTTCGCCACGGTGCGCGAGGCCGCCAAGCGCGTGCTGCACAAGCGGCACTACGACGTGCAGCTCATGGGCGGCGCGGCGCTGCACTTCGGCAACATCGCCGAGATGAAGACCGGTGAGGGCAAGACCCTCGTGTCGACCCTGCCGGCGTACCTCAACGCTCTGGCCGGCAAGGGCGTGCACGTCATCACGGTCAACGACTACCTGGCCCAGCGTGACGCCGAGTGGATGGGGCGGGTGCACCGCTTCCTCGGCCTCACCGTCGGCGTGGTGCTGCCCAACCGGCCCTCCGACGAGCACCGCGCGGCCTACGAGTGCGACATCACGTACGGCACGAACAACGAGTTCGGCTTCGACTACCTGCGCGACAACATGGCCTGGTCGGCCGCCGACATGGTGCAGCGGGGCCACAACTTCGCGATCGTCGACGAGGTGGACTCGATCCTCATCGACGAGGCGCGCACCCCGCTGATCATCTCCGGCCCCGCCGAGCAGTCGCAGCGGTGGTACGGCGAGTTCGCGGCGGTCGTCGCCCGCCTGGAGCGCGGCAAGGACGGCTCCGGCGACTACGAGGTCGACGAGGCCAAGCGCACCATCGCGGTCACCGAGCGCGGCGTGTCCCGGGTCGAGGACCGGCTGGGTATCGACAACCTGTACGAGTCGGTCAACACCCCGCTGGTCGGCTACCTGAACAACGCCATCAAGGCCAAGGAGCTGTTCAAGCGCGACAAGGACTACATCGTCTCCGACGGCGAGGTCCTGATCGTCGACGAGTTCACCGGTCGCATCCTGCACGGCCGCCGCTACAACGAGGGCATGCACCAGGCGATCGAGGCCAAGGAAGGCGTCGAGATCAAGCAGGAGAACCAGACCCTCGCGACGGTCACCCTGCAGAACTACTTCCGCATGTACGAGAAGCTGTCCGGCATGACGGGCACGGCGCAGACCGAGGCCGGCGAGTTCAACAAGGTCTACAACGTCGGCGTGGTGTCGATCCCGACGCACCGCCCGATGGTCCGCCAGGACAAGTCCGACGTCATCTACAAGACCGAGAAGGCGAAGTTCCAGGCGGTCGTCGAGGACATCGCCGAGCGCCACGTCACCGGCCAGCCGGTGCTGGTCGGCACGGTCTCCGTGGAGAACTCCGAGATCCTGTCCCAGCTGCTGCGCCGCAAGGGCATCCCGCACTCGGTCCTCAACGCGAAGTACCACGCCCGCGAGGCGGAGATCGTCGCGCAGGCGGGCCGCAAGGGCGGCGTCACTGTGGCCACCAACATGGCCGGCCGTGGCACGGACATTCTGCTCGGCGGCAACCCCGAGTTCCTCGCCGCGGCGGAGCTGCGCCAGCGCGGGCTCACCGAGGAGGAGCACGGCGACGACTACTACAAGGCGCTCGACGAGATCCTGCCCGCGTGGGAGGAGGCCTGCAAGGCCGAGGCCGAGGAGGTGCAGGCCGCCGGCGGCCTGTACGTGCTGGGCACCGAGCGCCACGAGTCCCGCCGCATCGACAACCAGCTGCGCGGCCGGTCCGGCCGCCAGGGCGACCCCGGCGAGTCGCGCTTCTACCTCTCGCTGCAGGACGACCTGATGCGCCGCTTCCGGTCGGGCGCGGTCGAGGCGGTCATGGAGCGCTTCAACATCCCGGACGACGTGCCGATCGAGTCCAAGATGGTGACCCGGCAGATCCGCAGCGCGCAGACGCAGATCGAGGCGCAGAACGCCGAGATCCGCAAGAACGTCCTCAAGTACGACGAGGTCATGAACAAGCAGCGCCAGGTGATCTACGCCGAGCGCAAGCGCGTGCTGGACGGCGAGGACCTGAACGAGCAGGTCGAGAGCATGATCGACGACGTGGTCAGCGCGTACGTCACCGGCGGCACCACCGGCACCGGCAAGGAGTACGCCGAGGACTGGGACCTCGACCAGCTGTGGACCAACCTCAAGCAGCTCTACCCGGTCACCATCACGATCGAGGAGCTGGAGAAGGAGGCCGGCGCCGAGCGCACCACCTTCGACCACGACTTCCTCGTCGAGCGGATGAAGCAGGACGCGCACGACGCGTACGACCGCCGCGAGCAGCAGCTCGGTGCGGAGGCCATGCGCGAGCTGGAGCGGCAGGTGCTGCTCGCGGTCATCGACCGCAAGTGGCGCGAGCACCTCTACGAGATGGACTACCTCCAGGAGGGCGTCGGCCTGCGCGCGTACGCCCAGCGCGACCCGCTGGTCGAGTACCAGCGCGAGGGCTTCGACATGTTCGCCCAGATGATGGAGGGCATCAAGGAGGAGGCCGTCGGCTTCCTGTTCAACCTGGAGGTCCAGGTCGAGCAGGCGGCGCCGGCCGAGCCCACGGCCGGGGTGCCGCTGCCCGACGGCGAGTCGCACGTCGAGGTCCGGGCCAAGGGCCTGGGCCAGCGGCAGCAGCCGCAGCGCGTGCAGTACACCTCGCCGACCATCGACGGCGCGGCGGGCGCGGGCGCACCGCAGGTGCAGCAGGCTCCGGCGCTGGGCATCGGCGGCGGGGGAGACTCCCGCAAGCCGTCCCCGCGCAGCGCCGGTCGCGGCGCGGTGGCCGCTCCGGCCTCCCGCAACAGCCCCTGCCCCTGCGGCTCGGGCAAGAAGTACAAGCGCTGCCACGGCGCCGCGTAACCGGCGACGACGCGAAGGGGCCGACCCGGCTGGGTCGGCCCCTTCCTCGTTCCTGCGTCGGTCTGGCGCGGCCGCGCTGGTGAAGATCGCTGTTTCCGGTCAGGAAGTGAAGCTGGACTGCACTTCCTGACCCAAAACGGCGATCTTCGGGGCCGGGTCGGCGGAACGGTGGTGGAGCCCGGAACGGGCGGCGCGGTGGGTGTGGCTCGCGGCGGCCCGCCCCGGGGTCAGAGGAGCACGGTGAGGGCGGTGCAGCGCCAGGTCGTGCCGTCGCGCTCCAGCCGGTACGCCATCGACCAGGTGGTGCGGCCGTTGCTGAGCACTGCGGCGACCTCGGCGACGCCCGGTCGTGGCTCGCAGGTGCGCAGCTGGCGGCGGCGCACCGGGGTGCGCGGGGTGCCGGGCGGCGCGGCGCGGTGCTGTGCGGCCAGCCGGCGCAGCGCGCGCGACAGCTCTTCCAGCACGTCGTGTGCCTCGGTGACGCGCAGCAGGGGGCGCAGCTGGCTGGGGGAGCGGAAGCCGTTGAACAGCTCCAGGCAGAGGTTGAGGAAGCGGTGCGCCGCGGTGTGGCACTCCGGCGAGGCGCCCGCGACGGCTCCGGGCGGCACGACCTCCCGCGGCTCCGGCCGGCTCGGCCGGTAGGTGGTGGGGCGCAGCTCGTCGTCGAACGGCGGGTCGAGTCGCGGCGCGCGATGGATGCGGACGGACCCGGCCGGTGCGACCGTCATCGGGATCACCACCCTTTGATCTTGAGTTTGCTTGAGTTTGCCTCCGTTTGATTCTTTGTAGCTCGTGGACAGCGATCGGTCAATGCCAATCCCAAGATCTCAGTCGTCGCCCCCGGTGAGCGGGTTGTCCTTGATGTACTGCTCGGTCTCGCCGTAGAGCTGGGTGATGTACTCCTCCAGCCGGGCGCGCTCGACGCGCCACTGGCCGCGGCCGCCGAGCTTGATGGCGGGCAGCTCGCCCCGGCGCACCAGCGCGTAGATCTGCGCCGTGGTGGTGGCGAGCTCCTCGGCCACCTGGTCCAGGGTCAGGAAACGGGGCGGGGCCTGGGTCATGTCGGCGGGGTCTCCTGTGGAGGGCGGGAAAGCTTTCGGTTGCTTCAGTTTGCCATCGTATGGCGTGGCGCGGGGGTTCGCTGCGCTCGTGCGAGACTGTGCCTGACGACAGATCCGACGGGAGGGGTCCGGACGTGGCGAGCGATCTCGTGAGGGTGTACCTGCCCGCGACGGTGCGGCTGGTGGCGGCGCTGCGCGAGGCGGACGAGCTGTCCGGGGCCACGGCCCACGCGGTGACCCCCGCCCTGCGCGAGTGGTACGCCGAGGGCGACGAGGAGGAGCTGGAGTACGTCGCGTTCATGCGCGCGGCCCAGGACGCGCTGCGCCTGCTGCGCGACGACCCGTCGGCCCCGCGGCGGCGGGTGGTGGTCTCGGCCGACGTGCCCGCCGCGCAGGTGAGTGTGGACAACCGGGACCTCGGCACGAGCACGGTGCGGCTGTCGGGGGCGGTGCCCCGCCGGGCGATCGCGGCGTTCCACGTCGACGAGGCCGAGGCCGAGCCGGTCGTGGCGGCCGCCGCCGAGGTGGTGGAGCGGGCCGCGGGCGGCGACCCGGACGCGCAGTTCACCGTCGACTCGGCCGAGGATCTGGACCTGCTCTGGTTCGCACCGGAGGAGCTCGACGAGCTCCTCCGGCACTGACCGGTCAGTCGCGCGCGGCGGCCTTCGGCAGGCTGCGCCCGAACGCGACGATGGTGGTGATCGCGCCGACGAAGAGCACGACCAGCCCGGTGTTGCGGCGCGAGGCCGCGATGAAGGACAGGATCTCCGAGTCGGCGGTGATGTCCGCGGTGGCCAGCGAGAGCAGCTGCGCGACACCGAGGCGGGTGCACAGCTCGGCCACGATCAGCATGAGGCCGGCGGCGGCGCCCGCGGCGAGGTAGACAGGCCACGACGGGGCGTCGCCGGCCCGCCTGGCCGCGCGGCGGATGCGCCAGTACGCGACGAGCCCGGCGATCAGCCCGGCGACGATGGCGATCATGCCCGCCAGCAGCCCGTTGGCCTCGTAGCGTTCGGCCGCGGTGTCGCCGCCGCCGAACGCGTCCAGCAGCGAGGTGGAGAACAGCGCCATCACGTTGAGGAAGACCAGCACGGCCAGCGCGGCGCTGAGCCCGGCGGCCAGGATGCGGGCCGGGCGGATGGCGCCGAGCGCCCCGCCGAGCGCGCCGGAGGCGCCCACCGCGATCGCGACCACGCCGACGGCCCGCGCCGACATCCCGTACGCCAGCAGCACGGCGCCGCTGGCCAGCGTGCCGGTCAGCAGGCCCGCGGCGGCGCCGACGGCCCAGCGCCCGGCGCCGCGGTCGGCCCACGGCCGGCGGCGGCCCAGCGCCAGCGTCGACCACAGCCCGACGGCGGCCCCGGCGACGAGGCTCGCCTGCACCACGAGCGGCAGCAGCACGGATGCCAGCACCAGGTTGTAGTCGCCCTGCGTGCCGGTGAAGGCGGTGCGGTAGAAGAGCAGCGCGACGAGCAGCCAGGCGAGCGCCGCGAAGGCGAGCCAGCCGGTCGTGGAGGGGGTGCGCGCCCCGTCGGGCGCCGCGGGCTCGGCGGCGCGCTGGGCGGGGGTGGCGGTCGCTGGCTCGGTCATCGTGGTCTCCTGTGGGGCGACAGTGGGCCTGGCGGCGGCGCGGTGCGCACCGCCGGGACGGCCCCGTGTCGTGAGGGCCTGATCGGCTGGCGAGGCGTGCTCGGGATGGTCGGTCGACCTAGCCTAGCCATGCCGGAGGGGTGGGTAGTCTGGACCGGTGGGACAGCCCCGCCGGTGCTGCGCCGAGGGTTGAACGGATCACATGTCCGCGCTCGCGGGGACTCCTGGCGGTACTTTGCGTACTTGTATACAAAGAACGTTGCCGTACCTTCCGATCGGAGGAGCCGTCGATGGACGCCGTATCCCAGGTGCCCGCACCCCGCAACGAGCCCGTGCACACCTACGCGCCGGGCACGCCCGAGCGCACCAGGCTGCAGAAGCGGCTGACCGAGCTCGCCGCCGAGCGCCTCGACCTGACGATGACCATCGACGGGCAGCAACGTATGGGTGGCGGCGACGCGATCGACGTCGTACAGCCGCACAAGCACTCGCATGTGCTGGGAGTCACCCACAATGCCACCAACGCCGATGCGGTGGCGGCGGTGACGGCCGCGAAGAAAGCCGCCCCCCTTTGGCGTGATATGTCCTTCGACGACCGGGCCGCGATTTTCCTGAAGGCCGCGGATCTGCTCTCCGGGCCGTGGCGCGACACCCTCAACGGCGCCACCATGCTGGGCCAGTCCAAGACGGTGCAGCAGGCGGAGATCGACTCGGCCTGCGAGCTGATCGACTTCCTGCGCTTCAACGTCGAGTTCGGCCGCAAGCTGCTGGCCGAGCAGCCGATGTCCTCGCCCGGCGTGTGGAACCGCTTCGACCACCGCCCGCTGGAGGGCTTCGTCTACGCGATCACGCCGTTCAACTTCACCGCCATCGCGGGCAACCTGCCGGCGACCCCGGCGCTCATGGGCAACACGGTGGTCTGGAAGCCGGCGCACACGCAGCAGTTCTCCGCGCACTTCGTGATGCGGCTGTTCGAGGAGGCGGGCCTGCCCCCGGGTGTGATCAACATGGTCACCGGCGACGGCCTGGCCGTCTCCGAGGTCGCCCTGGCCGACCCGGACCTGGCCGGCATCCACTTCACCGGCTCGACCAAGGTCTTCCAGCACCTGTGGAAGCAGGTCGGCGACAACATCGCCGGCTACCGCTCCTACCCGCGCATCGTCGGCGAGACCGGCGGCAAGGACTTCATCGTCGCGCACATGTCGGCCGATCCGGCCGCGCTGGTCACCGCGATGGTCCGGGGCGCCTTCGAGTACCAGGGCCAGAAGTGCTCCGCCGCGTCGCGGGCGTACGTGCCCCGCTCGCTGTGGGAGGCGGGCGTGCGCGACCAGCTCGTCGCCGACACCGAGTCGCTGACGTACGGCGACGTCACCGACTTGCGCAACTTCGGCGGCGCGGTGATCGACGCCCGCGCGTTCGCCCGGCACGCCGCCGCGCTGGAGAAGGCGAAGGCGTCGGAGTCCTGCGAGATCATCGCGGGCGGCACCGTGGACGACAGCGAGGGCTACTTCGTCTCGCCGACCGTGATCGTCTGCTCCGACCCGGCCAACGAGGTGTTCACCACCGAGTACTTCGGGCCGATCCTGGCCGTGCACGTGTTCGACGACGCCGACTTCGAGGCCGTGGTCACCCAGGCCGAGAGCGTCGCGCCGTACGCGCTGACCGGGGCGGTCTTCGCGCAGGACCGGCGGGCGCTGGAGTGGATGTCGCACCGGCTGCGCTTCGCGGCGGGCAACTTCTACCTCAACGACAAGCCGACCGGCGCGGTCGTCGGTCAGCAGCCGTTCGGCGGCGGCCGGGCGTCCGGCACCAACGACAAGGCCGGCTCCTGGCACAACCTGATCCGCTGGATGTCCCCGCGGACCATCAAGGAGACCTTCGTCCCGCCGACGGACCACCGCTACCCGCACATGGACACCGATCACCCGCGTCCCTGACCCCTGCTGCGTCGATCTAGGAGTTGTGGTGCCGAAACGGCACCGCGACTCCTAGATCGCGTTACGGGGACGGACGGGGGCACGGGCGTGGGGCGCAGTTTCGGGGAGGAGGGCGGCCGGCTGACGTACGGCAGTTACCTGCGGGTGCCGCAGTTGCTGGCGCAGCAGGTGGGGCTGGCGGGGCCGCAGGCGCACGACGAGCTGCTGTTCATCACCATCCACCAGGCGTACGAGCTGTGGTTCAAGCTGCTGCTGCACGAGCTGGCCGACGCTCGTGACCGGATGCTGGCGGGGGAGAGCTACCTGCCCCGGGTCCGCCTGCAGCGCTGCCACGTGATCGAGATGCTGCTGGTGCAGCAGGTCGACGTGATCGACACGATGACGCCGCAGGACTTCCTCGCGTTCCGCACGCTGCTCGCGCCGGCCTCGGGGTTCCAGTCCGCCCAGTTCCGCGAGATCGAGTTCATCTCCGGGCTCAAGGATCCGGCCTTCCTCGACCGGCTGCGCGGCCTGGAGCGCGCCGAGGAGCAGCGGCTGCGC
Source organism: Catellatospora sp. NPDC049609 (assembly GCF_040675365.1). NCBI lineage: Bacteria > Bacillati > Actinomycetota > Actinomycetes > Micromonosporales > Micromonosporaceae > Catellatospora > Catellatospora sp. NPDC049609. Next base: position 25,217 of record NZ_JBFAOU010000047.1, read on the forward strand.
CGCCGGCTCACCGAGCCGACCCTGTGGGACGGGTACCTGGCGCTGCTGGCGGCCCGCGGCTTCCGCGTCGAGCCGGCCGACGATCTGCTGGCGTCGCTGGTCGCCATCGCCCGCGACCGGGAGCGGCACGGCGCCCTGTGGGACCTCGCCGAGGCGCTGCTCGACCACGACCAGGCATGGTCGCTCTGGCGGGCGCGGCACGTGCTGATGGTGGAGCGCCAGATCGGCTCCAAAGCGGGCACCGGCGGCTCCGCGGGCGCGCCGTACCTGCGCGCCCGCCTCGACGCCCGCTTCTACCCGGCGCTGTGGGAGCTGCGCGCCGCCCTCTGAGGACGCGGTGTGATCGCCGTCTCAGTTCGACGGAGGTGGTTGGACGCGAAGTTTCGGCCCGAATCGGCGATCATGGCTGGACGCCTGAGAATTATGTCCGTTTTGGGGTCGGCAGGGGCGCTGAGCGGCGCAAGATCGTGTCGCGCCGGGCGGTCCCGCCGGGGGAGGAATGGGGCGACACGCCGGGGAGGGGGATATCGGACGGTTTGTGTTATCCCGTCACCCGTGCTCTCGGAGGCAGGAAACGGACATATTCCTGTCTGATCAGACAGTCGGGACCGGACTGTCCGGCGCGGAATGTGCACTGTGGATGGGCCGATATCCTGGACAGAAGGCTGTTGAAGTGGCAGCGTTGAGTCATGGCAGAGGTAGGAATCAACGCTACTGCGGCAGCCGTGCTCGGTCTGCTGCACGATGGCCCCATGACCGGGGGTCAGCTGATGGCCGCGGCCGAGCGCCGGCTTAGCCCTTACTGGTCCATGACCCGGTCTCAGGTCTACCGCGAACTGCCGGTCCTCGCCGAGCTCGGTTACGTCAAGCTCGGCAAGCCCGGCCCGCGGGCGAGCCAGCCCTACGCGATCACGGCGTCGGGCAAGCGCGCCTTCGCCCGCTGGCTCAACGAGGAACCCGGCCGCGAGCTGGTGCGCAACCCGTACGCGCTGCGCGTCGCGTTCGGATCCACGCACGCGACCAACCAGTTCGACTCGCTGCTCAACAGCGCCAACTCGCACCACTCGGAGGCGCTGGCCGAAGCACGCGAGCAGGCCAAGGAGGCCAAGAAGGAAGGCGACGACTTCACCGCCGCAGGGCTGGAGTTCGCCGTCGCCTACCACAAGGCCGCACTGAACTGGCTGAAGACCGCCATCGCCAAGTGACGGCCGGCGCTAGGCGAGGTGCGGTCGCCCCGCCGTGAGCGCCGACCGCAACGCGGTCGCGGCGGCAGGCGTCGCGCCGAGCGCGTCGAGTGCGAACAGGCCCGCTCCCACCACCGGCGGCTGTGCGAGCACGGTCAGCCGGGCCCTCGACGAGTGGGCCTTCACTCCCGCGGATACGGCATCCTCCAGCAGCGGATGCCGGGCACGCAGCACGCCACCGCCCAGGACCACGGCATAGGGCTCACCGCTCAGCCCTAGCCGGTCCGCGGCCACCGTCACCAATGCCACGATCTCGGTCGCCTGTCGCGCCACCACGCGCCGGGCGACCTCGTCGCCGTCCCCGGCCACGGCGAACAGCACCTCGCTGAGCCCGATCATCCGGTCCTGGCTCAGGCTGCCCAGGTGCAGGCCGGTGATCACGTCGGCGACCCGGGTCTGCCCGAAGTGCGCGGCGACCGCCGGGGCCAGCGCGGTGGCCGGCCCCCGGCCGTCCTCGGCGCGCGCGGCGTGCCACATCGCCATCGAGGCCAGGTGCAGCCCGCCGCCCCAGTCCCCGGAGAGCGGGCCGAGCGCCGGGAAGCGGGCGGTGCCGCCGTCGGCCGCCCGCCCCACGCAGTTGATGCCCGCGCCGCACACCACCGCGATCGCGTCCGGGCTGTCCGTGCCCGCCCGCAGCAGCGCGAAGGTGTCGTTGTCGAGCCGGTGGGACTGCGCCCACCCGGCCGCCGCGACCGCCTTCTCCGCGGCTTCGACCTCCTCTGGCAGGTCGAGCCCGGACAGGTAGACCTCCGCCCGGGCGATCGGCACGGACGGGGGCATCTCGGCCGCCCGCAGCGCCGCGGCGACCAGCTCGTCCAACAGCCCGATGGCCTTGTCCAGGCCGATCACCTGCGGGCACGAGCCCGGTCCGCGTACGTAGCCGTGCACCCGCCCGTCCGAGTCGGCCAGCACGACGTCGGTCTTGGAGTTCCCGCCGTCGACGGCGAGGAACAGTTCTGCCGGGCTCATGCCTTCTCCTCGCTGCGCTCGCCGGCCGGCCGGTCCGCCACCCGCGGGACGCCCCCCGTTCACTTCGCCCACGCCAGGTGGTCGGCGTTGGCGGCGAGCAGCCTGCCGGTGAGCGCCTCGGCCTGCTCGTGCTGGCCGACCAGAGGGTGCGCCAGCAGCGCGGCGTAGACCCGGTCGCGGCCGCCGTGCACCGCGGCGCGCACCGCGAGCTCCTCGTACGCGGCGACGCCGGCGATCAGGCCGGACAGCTCCGGACCGACCGGGGCGGCCCGGACCGGGACCGCGCCGTCGCGGTCGACCCGGGCGCTGACCTCGATGACCGCCTCGTCGGGCAGGAACGGCAGGTGGCCGTCGTTGCGCAGGTTCACCGCGTGCACGCCGCCGTCGCCGGTCACCAGCGAGGTGATCAGCCCGACGGCGGCCTCGGAGTAGAACGCCCCGCCCCGCTGGGAGAGCAGCTCCGGCTTGGTGGTCAGGGCCGGGTCGGCGTACATCGTGAGCAGCTTCGCCTCGATCTCGGCCACCTGCTGGCCCCGGGTGGGCGCCTCGCGCTCCTCGCGGACCACCAGGTCGTGGGCGTAGAAGTAGCGCAGGTAGTACGACGGGACGGCGCCGAGCAGGCCGAGCACCTCGCGCGGCAGCTGCACCTGGTCGGCGAGGGCGTCGAGGTGCCCGGCGAGCAGCTCGGGCAGCCGGTCCACGCCGTCGACGTACGCGGCGCGCTCCCAGGTGAGGTGGTTGAGCCCGACGTGGTCCAGGGTGACCGCGGCCGGCGCCACGCCGAGCAGCGAGGCGAACCGGCGCTGGAAGCCGATGGCCACATTGCACAGGCCGACGGCCCGGTGGCCCGCGTCGAGCAGGGCCCGGGTGACGATGCCGACCGGGTTGGTGAAGTCGACTATCCACGCGCCGGGTGCGGCCAGCCGGGCCGCCCGCTCGGCCACGTCGAGCACGACCGGCACCGTGCGCAGCGCCTTGGCCAGCCCGCCCGCGCCGGTCGTCTCCTGCCCGACGCAGCCGCACTCCAGCGGGAACGTCTCGTCGCTGATCCGGGCGGCCTGCCCGCCGACGCGCAGCTGCACGACCACCACGGAGGCGTCGGCCAGGCCCGCGTCCAGGTCGGTGGTCCAGGTCAGTCTGCCGGGGTGGCCATGGTGCGCCAGCAGGCGCCGGGCGTACGGCCCGACCACGTCGAGCCGGTCGCCGGCCGGGTCGACCAGGCACAGCTCGGTGACGTCGAGGCTGCCGGCCAGCCGGGCGAACCCGTCGACCAGCTCGGGGGTGTAGGTGGAGCCGCCACCCACGACTGCGATCTTCATTGGTGCTCTTCCTGTCGGTCGGAGCCCGGCCGTCGTCCGGCCGCGCGGCGCCGCGGCCGTACACCGAACGGCCGCGACGGCGGGCTCCCTGGTGAGGGAACGGTGGTGTGCAGGGTCCCGGCTCAGGCGGAACGGGCCGCGGCGGCCGGGATCGGCCGGGCGTTCAGCGAGTCGACGAGGGCCTCGCGCACCGCGCGCAGGCCGGCGTCCATGGCGCCGAGCAGGACCGCGTCGTCGGTGAGGGAGGTGACCTCGACCGGGGTGCGCAGCGGGGTGTTGCGGTGGAACGCGTCGGTGACCAGGTCGCGCAGCACGCGCCCGCCGGCCTGGGCCAGCTCCCCGGCGAGCACCACCAGCGGCGGGTCGACCAGCGAGGCGACCACGGCCAGCACGACCGCGATGCGGTCGGCGAGCGCGCGCAGGAACGCGTCCGCCTCGGGCGCCTCCGGCCGGGTGACCGCCTCGGCGATCATCTCCTCGGCGGTGGCCCCGCGGAAGCCGTACGTCGCCGCGAGCGCGGCCACGGCCGGGCCGCCGGCCAGGCTCTGCAGGTCGCGGGGCTGGCCCGGAGCGGCCAGGCCGAGCGGCACGTAGCCGATCTCGCCCGCCCCGCCGGTCGCGCCGCGCAGCAGCGAGGCGCCCAGGTCGATCGCGCAGCCGAGGCCCGCGCCCAGCCACAGCAGGGCGAAGCTGCCGGTGCCCGCGGCCACCCCGCGGTGGCGCTCGGCGATGGCGGCCAGGTTGACGTCGTTGTCGGCGTCGACGGTCAGGTCGAGCGCCGCGGCCAGCTCCGGGACCAGGCCGGGCCGGCTCCAGCCGGCGACGTCGATGTGCCGGATGGTGCCGGTGCCGGGGTCGTAGGAGCCGGGCACGCCCAGCTGGAGGCGGGCGGGCCGCCCGGCCTTCAGGCCGGCGCGGGCGCGCAGATCCTCGACGATCGCCCGGACGGTGGCCACCGGGTCGCCGGCGGCGGGGTCGGCCGGATACTCCGCGCGGGCGAGCACGGTGCCGGTGAGATCGCAGAGGGCGGCGTCGAAGGGGGCGTGTAGTGTCTCCGACACGTCCCGTACCGAGATCGCCACCACGAGTGCCGCTGCCGGGTTGACCGCGTACACCTCCGCGTTGGGACCGGGCCCGCCGCTGGTGTGGCCGACGACCATCGCCAGACCCGCCTCCGTGAGCGTGCGCAGCACGTCCGACGTCGTCGGCTTGGACAGGCCGGTCAGCTCCCGCAGCTCGCCGCGGGTCAGCGTGCCCCGATCGATGAGCAGCGCCATGGTCGCGCTCTCGTTCATGGCCCGGAGCAGCTTGGACGAACCGGCGAGGCGTGCCACGCGCCCTCCTCCGCAATAGGAAAGTAGCTTTACTATTGTCGGGTGTCCGGCGGCTGTCAAGTCACGGGTGCCGCCCCCGGTAACCCGGTCGCCGTTACCACTAGTCTTGTTGATGTGACTGCCGACTACGCCGATCAGCTCAAGACCCTTGACGCGACCCTGCGCAACATCGAGTCCGTGCTCGACCTGGACCGGCTGCGCCGGGACAAGGAGCGGTTCGAGGCGGCTGCCTCGGCTCCCGACCTGTGGGACGACCAGGCCAAGGCGCAGGAGGTCACCTCGCAGCTGTCCTACGTCAGCAGCGAGATCAACAAGCTGACGAAGCTGCGCGGCCGGATCGACGACGCCGGGGTGCTGCTGGAGCTGGCCGAGGCCGAGGGCGACGCGTCGTCCATGGCGGAGGTCGGCACCGAGCTGAACTCCCTGGCCAAGGCGATCGACGAGCTGGAGGTGCGCACCCTGCTCTCCGGGGAGTACGACTCCCGCGAGGCGCTGGTCGCGATCCGGGCCGGCGCGGGCGGCGTGGACGCCGCCGACTTCGCCGAGATGCTGCTGCGCATGTACCTGCGCTGGGCGGAGCGGCACGGCTACTCGACCGAGGTCTACGACACGTCGTATGCCGAGGAGGCGGGCCTGAAGTCGGCGACCTTCGCGGTGAAGGCGCCGTACGCCTACGGCACGCTGTCGGTCGAGTCGGGCACCCACCGCCTGGTGCGCATCAGCCCGTTCGACAACCAGGGCCGCCGCCAGACCAGCTTCGCCGGCGTCGAGGTGCTGCCGGTGGTGGAGCAGACCGACCACATCGACATCCCCGAGGCCGAGATGCGGGTCGACGTCTTCCGCTCCAGCGGCCCGGGCGGGCAGAGCGTCAACACCACCGACTCGGCGGTGCGCATCACACACATCCCGACCGGCATCGTGGTGTCCTGCCAGAACGAGAAGTCCCAGCTGCAGAACAAGGCCTCCGCGCTGCGCGTGCTGCAGGCCCGCCTGCTGGAGCGCAAGCGCCAGGAGGAGCGGGCCAAGATGGAGGGCCTCAAGACCGACGCGGCGGGCTCCTGGGGCGACCAGATGCGCTCGTACGTGCTGCACCCGTACCAGATGGTCAAGGACCTGCGCACGGAGTTCGAGACCGGCAACCCCAACGCGGTGTTCGACGGGGAGATCGACAGCTTTGTCGAGGCGGGCATCCGCTGGCGCAAGCAGCAGCAGATGGAAGCCGCCGCCTAACCGTCCGGCGCGACCTCGCGACGCCCCCGCCACGGACGTGGCGGGGGCGTCGTCCGGTCGGCGGAGGGCGTCGCCCTGGTGGGTGAAACCACTACGGTGAGTGAGAGTTGATCACGGTCAGATCACGGAATTTTCTGTGAACATTCACGGCAATACCGTCATCTCAACCCCTGCGGGCTTGGCGAATCCGCGACACCGCGTAGACTCTCGGCCGTGATTCGACTCGAGCACGTGACCAAGACCTACCCGAAGGCGTCCCGACCCTCGCTGGACGACGTGTCGGTCTCGATCGAGAAGGGCGACTTCGTCTTCTTCATCGGTCCGTCCGGCTCCGGGAAGTCAAGCATCGTCAAGCTGATGCTGCACGAGATCAAGCCCAACAAGGGCAAGGTCTTCGTGAACGGCAAGGAGATCAGCTCCATGCGGTCGTGGAAGATCCCCAGCTTCCGCCGCTCGATCGGCTGCGTCTTCCAGGACTTCCGCCTGCTGCCGAACAAGACGGCGTACGAGAACGTCGCGTTCGCGCTGGAGGTCATCGGCAAGTCCAAGGCGGTCGCCCGGCGGGTGGTCCCCGAGGTGCTGGAGCTGGTCGGCCTCGGCGGCAAGGAGCACCGTTACCCGCACGAGCTCTCCGGTGGCGAGCAGCAGCGCGTCGCGGTGGCGCGCGCGTTCGTGAACCGGCCGCTGATCCTGCTGGCGGACGAGCCCACGGGTAACCTCGACCCCGACACCTCCATCGAGATCATGCGCCTGCTGGACCGGATCAACCGGACCGGCACGACCGTGGTCATGGTCACCCACGACTCGAACATCGTGAACCAGATGCGCCGCCGCGTCATCGAGATCGAGGGCGGCCGGATCGTCCGCGACCAGGCCCGTGGCGTCTACGGCTGAGCCGTGGAAACCCTGAGCCCCTTTGTCCTGACGACCTGACCGTCTCCCCGGAGGATTCCCCCCGATGCGTGCGAAGTATGTCCTGGCCGAAGTGCTGGTCGGGCTGTGGCGCAACGTCACCATGACCATCGCCATGATCATCACGATGATCGTGTCACTCTCCATGCTCGGCGCCAGCCTGCTGATGTACCTGCAGGTCGACGAGATGAAGGGGCACTACTACGAGCAGGTCGAGGTCTCCATCTACCTGGACAAGACGATCACCGACGACCAGCGTTCTGCGATCAAGGCGCAGCTCGACGCGGACTCGAAGGTGAAGAACGTCCTCTGGGAGACCAAGGAGATGGCGTACGAGAACTTCAAGCTGCAGTTCGCGGACGCTCCCGACCTCGTCGGCGCGATCAGCGCCAACGAGCTGCCGGAGTCGTTCCGGGTCGCGCTGAAGGACCCGCAGCAGTTCGAGCAGATCAAGAGCGCGTACGCGGACCTCGAGGGCGTCGACACCGTCGTGGACCAGCAGAAGCTCCTCCAGAAGATCTTCGACATCCTCGGCTCGATCCAGAGCCTGTCGCTGGTCGTGGCCGGCGCCATGGGTATCGCGGCCCTGCTGCTCGTCGCCAACACCATCCAGGTCGCGGCGTACAGCAAGCGGCGCGAGGTCGCGGTCATGAAGCTGGTCGGCGCGTCCAACTGGTTCATCCAGGCGCCGTTCGTGCTGGAGGCCGTCTTCGCCGCGCTGCTGGGCTCGATCCTGGCGTGGGTGATGCTGGTCATCGGCAAGATCGTGCTGATCGACCGCAAGCTGGCCGCCCTGACCGACCTGCTGCTACCGGTGAGCTGGGGCAACGTGAACCTGATGCTCCCGGTGCTGGCCGGCGTCGGCTCCGTGGTCGCCGCGGTCACGGCCTGGGTCACGCTCCGCTTCTACATCCGCGTCTAGTCGCGCGAGCCGCACGGCGACGGCCCGCCCCCCGCCGGGGGCGGGCCGTCACTTTTTCGCCCAGATCACGGTTGAGTGTCGCTTTTGCGTAGAAAATAGGTGTATGTCGGCAGTAGGGTGATCGGGACAGCCGAGACGCAGGAGGTCCCGTGCGCTGGCGACTCGTACAGGTGGTGTGCGCCCTGCTGACCGCGGTCGCGGTCGGCATCCCCGCACACGCCGCGCCCGACGACATCAAGCAGGACAAGAAGCGCATCGACGCGGAGCTGGCCAAGACCGGCGCGCTGCTCGAGGCGGTGTCGGAGAAGGCGCGCAACGCCGCCGCCGAGCTGTCCCAGGCGGAGAAGGCCATGCCCGCCGCGCAGGAGCGCATCGCCACCACCAGGTCCGCCGTCGTGGTCGCCGAGACCAAGGCGGTCTCCGCGCAGCGCCGCGCCGACAAGGCCACCGCCGCCTGGGCCGTCACCGACCAGCGCTACCAGGAAGCCGTACGCCAGGTCGAGCAGGGCCGCGACCGGATGGCCAGGTTCGCCATCGCGACCCTGCACGGCGCCGGGCTGGCCGAGCTCAACACGCTGCTGGCCGCGACCCGGCCCAAGGAGCTGCTCGACCGCACCGGCTACCTGCACCAGCTCGGACAGATCCGGCGGGACGCCATCGACGGCTACGTCGCGGCCCGGCGCGAGGCCAAGGAGGTCACCAGCGCGGCCGAGCTGATCCGCCGCGAGGCCGACGAGGCGGCCCGCAGCGCCCGCGCGGCGCTGATCGCCGCCGAGCAGGCCCGCAAGGACGCCGAGCAGGCGCAGCGCGACCTGGTCGTGCTCACCGAGCGGCGGGAGAAGGCGCTGGCCGCGGCCAAGGAGGAGAAGGAGGACGTCAAGCGCCGCTACGAGGAGGTCAAGGAGCAGAGCGAGCAGATCGCCGCCGAGCTGCGCGGCTGGGAGCAGCAGTACGGCAAGTGGGTGCCGGTGCTGCGGCCGGGCGCCAGGTTCCTGATGCCGACCAAGGGCTGGAAGTCCAGCGACTTCGGCAACCGCTACGACCCGTACTACGGCGTCTGGCAGCTGCACGCGGGCGTCGACATCGCGGCGGGCGGCGGCCAGCCGATCTACGCCGCGGCCGGCGGGACCGTCAGCAGCGCCGGCTGGCTCGGCGGGTACGGCAACTACACCTGCGTCACCCACGGCCGGTCCGGCGGCAAGGTGATCTCCACCTGCTACGCCCACCAGTCCAAGATCCTGGTGAAGAACGGCGACAAGGTCCGCGGCGGCCAGCTCATCGGCCGCGTCGGCACCACCGGCGCCTCCACCGGCTACCACCTGCACTTCGAGGTACGCCGCAACGGCACCCCCGTGCAGCCCCTCGACTGGCTCCCCGGCTGCCTGTGCTGAGCTGCTGGCGCCCGCTCCGCGGGCGCGGCATTCGGCCTCTGAAGCCGGGCTTACCCTCCGGTCGCTCGTCCGCTGCGCGGACTTCCGCTCCTGTCGGGTGCGCCCGGCGGCCGAATGCGCGGCGGGTGCGCCCGGCGGCCGGACGCGGTCGTGGGCCCTGGTTGAGGGCGGGTCTATCTCGATCGCGGTCCCGGTGTGGTGGTCGGTAGCATTGTCGGGTTCGGTGATCGAGGAGAGGAGGGCCGTCATGCCGCGGGAGAAGGGGCGCAAGGTCATCGCGTCCAACCGCAAGGCGTACCACGACTACACCATCCTCGAGACGTTCGAGGCCGGCATCGCCCTGATGGGCACCGAGGTGAAGTCGCTGCGTGCGGGGCGGGCGTCGCTGGTCGACGCGTTCGGCCAGGAGCGCGACGGCGAGATCTACCTGCACCAGCTGCACATCCCGGAGTACGCGATGGGCACGTGGACCAACCACGCGCCGCGGCGCACCCGCAAGCTGCTGCTCAAGCACAAGGAGATCGTGCAGCTGATCACCAAGACCCGCGAGGGCGGGCTGACCATGGTGCCGCTGTCGATGTACTTCAAGGACGGCTGGGCCAAGGTCGAGCTGGGGCTGGCGCGCGGTAAGAAGACCTACGACAAGCGGCAGGACATCGCCAAGCGCGACTCCGACCGCGAGATCCAGCGTGAGATGGGCCGCCGCGCCAAGGGCATGCGCTAACCCGGTGATCGCCGCCGGGTTGCAGTCGGATGGCCGATCGCGCACGCCTGCCCCGGCCCGGTAACCTCGCCGAACGTGAGCAAGCATCGGCTTCGCGAGGACGACGAGACCACCCTGCTGCCCCGTACGGTCGAGGAGCTGGCGGTGCAGGAGCGCCAGGAGCAGCGGCCGTCGCGGCGCCAGCCCCTGGTGATCGCGGTCGCGACCGCGGGACTGCTGCTGTCCGGCGCGACGGCGTGGGCGCTGGCCAAGCCGACGCCGAACCCGCCCGCCCTGGTCCTGCCCGAGGTCGTGCCGAGCACCCCGGGCGCGGGCTTCGTGGACGGATTCGGCGTGGTCACGCCGAGCCCGACCGACCTGGCCGCGCAGCCGCCGGTCGAGCCGGCGGCCAGCCCGACGGCGGGGCCCACGGCCGCGGCGTCCCCGAGCCCCACCATGCTCCCGTCGCTCACCCCCAGCCCGTCGCGCACCGTCGTCGCGGCGCCCCCGGCGGAGGGCGCCGCCGCCACCGCGGTGTACGACGTCGACGTCTGGCCGGGCGGGTACGTCGTCTCCGTGCAGGTGCGCAACACCGGCTCCGAGTCGCTGACCTGGTCGGTGCGCTTCCAGCTGCCGCAGGGCGCGTCGGTGAGCGGCGACTGGGAGGCCGGCCGTTCCGGCAAGGACGGGGTGTGGGTGTTCACCCCCGACCGCGGCCCGCTGGCGCCGGGTGCGACGTACGTCTTCGGCTTCATCGGCCAGCGCGGCCAGGGCGACTTCGCGGTGACCTGCACCGTGAACGGGGCCGCGTGCCAGGCTGCCTGACAGGAGCCTTAACTCCGCCGTAAAGCGGGCGGCAGCACGGTCGTGGCGGCCCTATATTCGGCTCCGTGACCGTGCTGCGGCTGGATGTGGAGCTTCCGTACCCGGTGGAGCTGGTCTGGCGGGCGATGACCGACCGGCGCCTGCTCGCCGAGTGGTTCCTGCACACCGACCTGCTGCCGGTGCCGGGCGGGGTCTACCGCGCGTTCCCCACGCCGGACATCCCCGGCTTCACCGCACCCTTCGACATGGACGTGGTCGAGGTGGTCAGCCCGACCCGGCTCGCCCTGCGCTGGCGCGGGGAGCAGCTGCACTCCGATGTGGTCTGGGAGCTGTCCACCATCGCCGCGGGCTGCCGCATGCGGATCAGCCAGACCGGCTTCCTCGGCATCGCGGGCGAGGAGCGCCGCGCCGAGCTGCAGCGGGCGTACGCGCTCATGTTCGCCCAGCGGCTGCCCGCGCTGCTGGCCCGGCTCGACGCCGAGCAGTCACCGCCCGCCCGGCGGCGGCGCAGCCGGGACGTCTACGACGCCGCCGACATGCCGCGCCGCCCGCCGGCCGTGGCCACGGCGCCCGCCCCGGCCGCCCCGCCCGAGACGGCACCGGAGCAGGCGGCGCTGCCGGACGAGGCGCCGCCCGTGCCGACCGCCGCCGCCGGGACACCGCGGGACGGCCTGCTCCGCAGCGTGTACGCCATGCCGGTGGAGCGGCGGCTGCGCCTGCTGTCCGTCGCGGGCGCGATGGTCATCACGGTGCTGCTGGTCACCGCGGTGACCACGCTGCTGCTGCGTACGCCCGGCCCGGCCGCCGAGGCCGCGGGCAGCGGGCGCGGGCCCGGATCCGGGGTCCAGGCGGCCGATCCGGCGAAGCCCGCCGCGTCCGGCGCGCCCGCGCAGAGCCCGGCACCGACGCCGTCACCGGCCACGGCGCCGCCGCGCTCGGCGAGCGCCGCCCCGTCACCGTCGGCAGCGGACGACACCCGGCCCGCCGCGCCCAGCGCCCTGAGCGTGTCCTATCGCACCACCGAGGCGTTCACCGGCGGCTTCATCGGCGAGATCACCGTCCGCCCCGGCGCGGGCGGGCTGGCGGGCTGGACCGCCACGCTCGACCTGCCGGCGGATGCGCAGGTGACCAGCGCCTGGGACCGGATCGACTTCCGGCAGGACGGCACCCGGGTGACGTTCACCCCGCAGCAGGTGCACCGCAACCTGCCCGCGGCCCGGGACTTCAGCTTCGCGTTCCAGGTCGGCGACCCCTCCGGGGCGACCCGCCCCGACGCCTGCGCCGTGAACAGCACACCCTGCTCCTGACGGACAACCGTCAGCCGTCCGGTGTGCACGGTCGTTTCCGGGGGCTGCCGTCGTGGGCGCGACGACCCTATAGTCGGTCCGTGACCGAGCTGCGACTCGACGTAGATCTTGCCCACCCCCGGGCTCGGGTTTGGCGTGCGCTCACCGAGCAGCGCCTGCTGCGCGAGTGGTTCGTGCCGACCGATCTCGCCCCGAACCCGGGGGAGACGTTCCGCGCCTTCCCGCCGCCCGGACTGGCCGGCCTGGCCACCCCGTTCGACCTGGACGTGGTCGAGGCGGTGCCGCAGGAGAAGCTGGCCATGCACTGGCGCGACGACCACACCCACACCGAGGTCAGCTGGGAGCTGTCCGAGCAGGGCACGGGCACCCGGCTGACCCTGCTGCAGGCGGGCTTCTTCGGGGTCGACGGCACCCGGCGCCGGCGGGAGCTGCGCCGGTCCTACCAGTTCATGTTCGCCGAGCAGCTGCCGCTGACGCTGGAGCGGCTGGCCTCCGGCGAGGTCGACCTCGGCGGGGTGGTCGCCGACCTGCACACGGCCATCCCGCGCCGGCGGGAGACGGTGCCGCTCGGTCCGCCGCGCGCGGAGCCCCCGGGCGGCTCGCGGCGCATGCGGCTGCTGTCGCTGGCCGGCGCGGTCGTGCTGGTCGTCCTGGTCAGCACCGCGGCCGCGGTCATGATCGGCGGTGGCGGCACGGACCCCGGCCAGGACCCCCAGCAGGTGTACGGCCTCGACTCCGGGGTGCAGGCGGCTGCCACCGGCACCTCGGCGGCCGGCTCGGGCACCCCGCAGCCGGGCTGGTCCCCGGGCGGGACCCCGGCGCCGGGCGCGCAGCCGTCGGCGAGCGGGACGGCCCTGCCCGAGGCCACCGGATCGGCCACGGCGGCGGTGCCGCTGACCGCGTCGTACAAGACGATCGCCCTGCTGGGTCTGGGCGGGTTCGACACCGAGGTGACGGTGCGCAATCCGGGGCAGGCGACCCGGGCGGACTGGACCGTGGTGCTGACGCTGCCGGCGGAGAAGACGGTGGAGAACCGCTCGGCGGCGGCGGTCAGCCTGGCGCAGTCGGGCACCCAGGTGACGGTGACCCCGGTCGGCACGGCGGGCAGGCTGGACGCCAACGGGTCGGTGACGTTCACCGTCCGGTTCCCGGCGCTGCTGGCGCTGGGCCAGTCGATCACCGCGTGCACGGTCGACGGGACCGCCTGCACGGGGCGTTGACCGATACCGGAATGACTTCGTCGCCTCCGGGCGTTACTCTTGAGGTACACGGTGATCGTCACCGTGCGTGCCAGTGCGCACGACCAGGGGGTGACAGGTTTCGACATCGTACGTTGAGTCAGGAGAAGCGAGCCGAGGAAGCCGACGTTGTCTCGATAATCATCGTCGGAAAAACACAAGCGCCAACACTTACGTGAAGCGCGACCTCGCTCTCGCCGCCTGAGGCGAGTAGCAGGTCTGTCGGTCTGGGAGTGCCTACGGCCCATGTACCGGCATCAGTTAGTAGGCTGGCCGATTCAGTCCCGTCGCGGGGCTGCTGAGGCGAGATCAATCGCGACTGGGCCCGTCACACCGTCTCGCTCATGTGATCGGTGGGGCCGAGTAGAGGCATAGTGAGCTGCGCTCGGAGAAGCCCTGGCAATGCGGCGATGGACCCGGGTTCGATTCCCGGCACCTCCACCTATCGCGAAGGCCCCGGTCCACACGGACGGGGGCCTTCGTCATGAGCAGCGCCGACCTGATCTCGGTGTCCGGCTGAACGAGCGTTCAAAGCGGGCGAAACTATGGACATCGGGCCCGCTCGGCGTGACCATCGAACGCAAGGACGTTTCGCGGTCCCGGGGGGTGACGTATGGCCACCGATCCACTGGACGAGCTGTCGAACACCGTGCTCGGCCCTGCCGGGCGGCTCGGTGACGTGATCGCGGACGCGCCCCGGCTGACGCACAGCGTCCGGGCGCTGGAGTCGGACCGGCGGGCGCTGCTCGACGCGGTGACCTCCCGTCCCGCGGACCGGCACGGCGAGGAGGCCCTGGCCCGCCGACTGTCCGCCTACCGCCAGCGCACCGCCGACGTGCTGTATCAGGCGTACGGCATCGATCTCGGCGGGGAGACCTGACCGAGGCAACCCGTGCCCCGCGCGGCGCGTCGGACAGGACATGCTCCCCGAATTCGGTTCGTCGCGGCGCGCCGCCGCTACTGCGACCTTCCGCCTGCGCCGCGGACTGACCCTGCTGGCCGTGCTGCCGGCCCTGCTCGTGGCCGGCTGCGCCGGAGCCGCCACGGACCAGGCCGGCCCCGGTGTCACCACCGCCCCCGCCGACGCGGCGGCCGCGTTCGAGCGCCGCGCCGCCGAGGTGGCCCGGCAGTGGCGCGACGCCAACCTCACCGGCCCGTGGCGCGAGGGTTTCGTGCCGCTGGCACCGCTCACCATCGAACCCGAACGCGGCTACCCCGACGATGCCACCAAGAACGCGGCGTCGGCCGGGTGGTACCGCCTGGCCGGCTCGCTGCCGCGGGAGGCCGGGACGGGCTCGGTCGCCTTCCCCGACGGCACCAGCCTGCGCGTGCCGCTGGTCAGCGCGGACGCGGCTTACCGGGCGCTGGCCCACGGCGGGCAGCCGCAGTGCGAGCGGTCCGCCGCCGCGCCCGACGCTCCCGCGCCCGACGCGAGCGCCGGCGCCGACGGCTCGGTGTCCGCCCACGCCGGCCCGTGCACGGCGCTGACCGTCACGGCCGCGAAGCTCGGCACGGCGCAGCTGCGCACCAGCCGGGGCCTGGCCACGGTGCCCGCCTGGGTCTTCACCGTCAAGGAGCTGCCCGACCCGATGGTGCGCGTGGCGGTGGCCCCCGAGGCGGTCCGCCCGCTGCCGGAGCTGCCCGCCCCGCCTGCGGTCCCCGCCGACCCGGACTTCCACCTGGTCGCCACCCAGACCCTCGACCGCGCCGACGACCGCACCGTCGCCTACCGCCTCGGCGTCGGCGCTTGCGACTCCGACATCGCGCCGCTGGTCTGGGAATCGGTCGACGTGGTCGTCATCGGCGGCACCGTCACCCCACCCGACCAGGACCGCGTCTGCGTGGCGATGCTCGTCGCAGCCCCCGTCGAGGTCACCCTCACCACCCCCCTCGGCACCCGCATCCTCCTGGACGCCACCACCGGCCAACCCGTCACCAAGAACCTGACCTGACGCGCCCAAGATCACGACGATCTTGCGTGAACGGTGGGGATGACACGCCCCTTTCGGGCAGATCCCCACCAGTTCGCGCAAGATCGTCGTTGGTCAGCGGGTGCGCTGCCAGTCGGTGAGCCAGGTGGCGAGGATGCGGGCGCAGGCGTCGACGGACTCGGTCCACGAGGCGAAGGCGGCGGCGTCGGCCTCGTCGCTGACGTGCTTGATCATGCGTACGGGTACGCCGTGGTCGGCGGCCGCGGCGGCGACCGCGTAGCCCTCCATGTCGACCAGGTGGGCCTGCTCGGCCAGGGCGGCCCGCAGGGCGGGGTCGGAGACGAAGACGTCGCCGGTCGCCAGCACGGGGCCGGAGCCGAGCAGGTCCAGCGGGGCGCCGAAGCTGCGGCCGGTCAGCGCCTCGATGGTGGCGGAGTCGAAGTCGTGCTGGACCACCCGGCTGATCTCATGGGTGCCCGCCAGCCCGGAGTGCAGCGCCCCGGCCGTACCCAGATTGATGATCTCCAGGGGGAGCGGGCCCGTGGCCAGGGCCCGGGTCACGGCGAGCGCCGCCCGCACCTTGCCGACCCCGGTCAGCAGCACCGGCAGGTCGGTCCGCAGATGCGCCGCCTCCTCCGGCAGTGCGACGACGATCAGCGGCCGGTCGGGGGTCACGGTGCCGGTCAGTTTCATGGCCGGAAGTCTAGGCGGCGTGTCGTTTTGCTCTCAGATCCCCCGTCTGCGGCAGGTCAGCAGGCTCACGTTCACCGGGTCGGGGAAGTTTGGCGCAGTTGCCGCGCGGAGACCCTGACCGTGCCGCCTCCGGACGGATAGGGTGCCATTCATGGCGTCGGGAGAGCCGCACATAACGCGGCACGACAAGGTGGGGAAAGGCGCGGGGCGGGACGCGGTGGAGTCACTGACCGGGCACCTGCTGGTTGCCCTGCCCTCGCTGCGAGACCCCAATTTCGAACGTACGGTCGTCTTCGTCCTCGCCCATGAGGCGGACGGGGCGCTCGGGGTGGTGCTGAACCGGCCCACCGAGGCGCTGGTGGGGGACATCCTGCCCGGCTGGGAGTCGCTGCTGCGCGAGCCCGGGGTGCTGTTCGAGGGCGGCCCGGTCGGCACCGACTCGGCGATCTGTGTGGCCCGTGCCCGCGCGGGCGTCGCCGGGTTCGTCGGCTTCAGCCGGGTGATGGGCCAGATCGGCACCGTCGACCTCAGCCGCGACCCGGCCCGCATCGGCCAGCGGCTGGAGTGCGTCCGCGTCTACCACGGCTACGCCGGCTGGGGCGCCGGGCAGCTGGAGCAGGAGATCGAGGAGAACGCCTGGCTGGTGTTCGAGGCGCTGCCCAGCGATCCGTTCCGCACCCAGCCCGAGGAGCTGTGGTCACTGGTGCTGCGCCGCCAGGGCGGCATGACCGCCGCCGTGGCCAACTTCCCCCCGGACGTCGCCCTCAACTGACCCACCGCTCATTTTGTCGATCATGAACAAAGGTTCATGATCGACCGGTGTGGCGGGTGCACAACCTCCTGGTCAACTCGCGGGGATACCCGTTTTTGCCAGGGGCCCGGGGCCGTGTACTATTTCGCAGGTGCCCGAGCGACGGAAACGTCAAACGGGGACTTACCAGGAACAAGGGGCCGTGGCGCAGCTGGTAGCGCACCACACTGGCAGTGTGGGGGTCAGGGGTTCGAGTCCCCTCGGCTCCACCGAATGAGGAACGCCCAGGTCGATGACCTGGGCGTTCTGCTTTGTGCGGGCGGCGGTGCGGCTCAGCGGTTGCGGGCGTGCCGGACCGTCTCGTAGATCGCCGAGATGATGCCCAGCACCCCGGAGATGATCAGCGCCGGGGCGATCCAGCGGGTCGCCTGCTCGGGCCAGCCGGTCGCCGCGACGAAGGCCGGGTTGAGCACGTGGTCCTCGGTGGCCAGCCAGATCAGCAGCGCGGCCGGGGTGGCCTGGACCAGGCCGCCGGCCACGCCGATCGCCGGGGACCAGCGCGAGTGGTGGCGGGCGAAGGTGAAGACGAGGCTCGCCAGCACCAGGGCGACGAAGGCGTACACGATGCCGGTGTCCCACAGCCACGGGTCGAGCACGGGGATCGGGTCGCCGCCGCTGGTCCGCTCCAGGCCCAGGCGGGGCGAGAGCAGCAGGAGAGCGGCGAAGGCGACGGTGAAGACGCTCTCGATGAACAGCTCGGCCCGCCGCGTCCGGCGGCTCGGCGGCGCGGGGAGGTTGTCCGGCGTCCACGGCTGCGCGTCCGACGGGGTCCAGCGGCTGCCGGTGCGCTCCAGGACCGCGAAGACCAGGGTGGTCCAGGCGGCGATGTGCACGGCGGTGGTGATGGCCGCGCCGATGGCGCCGCCGAGGATGGCGCCGAAGGCCGCGCCGTCGACCGCGCGCACCACCGCGGCGACGGCCGCGACGATCGGCACGACCGTGGCGAGCAGCACGGTCAGCAGGCGGGTGTAGTCGACGAACAGGGCCGGGCCGATGAGGTACAGCGGCCGGTCGGCGTATCCGGCGGCCAGCCGGGCCGGGTCGCCCAGGCCGGTGAGCACGGCGTGCTCGGCCTCGGCGGGGTCCTCGCCGGCCGCGACGCGGGCCTCGACCGCGTCCTCGATGGAGGCACGCAGCTCCCGCTCGATGTCGGGGCGCTGGCGGGGCGGCAGGCGGCGCACGGCGGTGTCGACGTAGCGGTCGGTGAGGGTGGTCATGACTCGCCTCTCAGGGATCGGAATGCGGTGTGCAGGGAGTTCCAGTCGTCGCCGAGGGTCTGCGCGAGCGCGGTCCCCTCGGCGCTCGTCCGGTAGAACTTGCGCGGTCGCGATTCGTCGGTGTTCCAGTCGCTGGTGAGCAGTCCCTGCTTCTCCAGCCGTCGCAGCAGGGGGTAGAGGGTGTTGGCGTCGACCGTGAAGCCGTGCTGCTGCAGCACCTCGAGCAGGGCGTAGCCGTAGTTCGGCCGGTGCAGTACGAGCAGGCAGGCCAGCACGACCGTGCCCCGCCGCAGTTCCTGCAGGTGCGTCGAGAGCAGTTCGTCGTCCATGTCTCACACGATACTGTGTGCCACACACTAATGCAACGGACCACACCAATCCTTTCCGGAGGGTGGTCCGGGCGCGCGGGAACGCCCAGGTCGACAGACCTGGGCGGCGCGGGAGTGCCGGAAGGTGGTTACGCCGCCGTCAGGCGGGGGGCGTGCGGAGCCCGAACGTGCACATCGCCAGCACCACCGTCACGGTGAGCAGGGCGGCGGCCACGACCGGCCGGCGGCGCAGCAGCCACAGCGCCAGCGCGCCGGCCGTCTGGACGCCCAGCAGCACGTCGAGCGCCAGCACGAAGTCCGCGTGCCGGCGCAGGGCCGCCGCGTGCGGCGGGGGCGCGCCCGGATCGAGCGAGGTGTGCCCGAAGCCGAACACCGCGATGGCGAAGAGGAAGTACGCCGCGACCAGCCAGGCGACCACCAGGGCGAACCGCAGCGCGTAGTAGGCGCCCGCCCGGTAGTCGAGGGGCTCGTCGGGCAGCGCTTCCGGATCCGGCTCCGCGAGTGTCATGAAGGCATTGTCGGGCATCGCTGTGCTCGCGTGGGGCCGCGGCGGCCGGGGCTGGGGCCGCCGCGGCGGATCGCACGTCAGTGCGTGATCGTCAGCTGCACCCGGGACACGATGCTCTGCACCGAGCCGCGTCCGGCCAGGCAGTTGATCAGGTCGACCCCGGAGCCGACGAACACCTGGTTGACGTTGCTGCCGAGGAACAGCCCGGCCGTCACGGTGCCGTTGAAGGTCACCACGAGGTTCGAGCCGGACAGCGACGCGGTGCGCACGGCGCTGACCGTGGTGGTCTGGCCGGTGTTCCAGGTGATCGTGAAGTTCACGTTCAGCGTGCCGAGGACCATGGTGCAGTCGTCGAGCATGGTGATCGTCTTGGCCTCCTTGCCGTGGGTCAGGTTGGGCCAGCGCGGCGCCCGGCAGGGCTGGTACGACGTGCTGCGGGACACCACGGTCGGCTGGTTCACCAGCGTCAGCGGCGGGCTGAACGTGATGACGTTGGTGCTGTTGGGCGAGGTGCAGCTCACGTCGAGCACCGCGGCCTCGGCGGGGGCGGCCGCGAAGAGGGTGCCGCCGATCGCCAGGACGGCGGTGACGGCGGCACGGGCGAGTCGGACCACGAGGGCCTCCGATTCAGGGGACGGGACGGGACAGGTCGCCGGGTCGTCACTCTTCGGCAACCGTCGATATACTAAGCGTGGCCATAGATCGATAGACTGTCAGATATCGATATGTAGGCCGGTCTTGAAACAATCTAGAAACATCGATAAGTTGTGAACTTCTGGCACAGCTCACGGGCTCGCTGGTGGGGCCGAGCGCACGGTGGCGCGGGCGTGGGAGCCATCCCCCGACGCCCGCGCCACCGCTGTACCGCTCAGTTCAGATGCACCGGGTGCAGCCATTCGAGCACCCGCGCCGCCGACATGCCCAGGCCCGACGGCAGCGGCACCGCGGGCAGGTGCGGCGCGGCCATGCCGGGGCTGCGCAGCGGCATCGAGGCGGCCGAGTACCGCACGCACTGCTCGTGCCAGCGCAGGATGCCCGACATCCAGTCCTTCAGGTGGTCGGCGTACGCGTCGAGCTGCCCGCACGCCTCGTCGGTCAGGCCCAGCTGCCGGCACATCGCGGGCAGCTCCACCGCCACGGTGTGCTCGAACTGCCGCATGCGCTCGGTCATCAGCTTGGCCACCAGGTCGCGGGCGGTCAGCCGGTCGCAGCCCAGGAAGCGTTCCAGCACGAACACCATGTTGTGGATCTCGTCCTCGTACTCGATCTCCTTCTGGTACGAGAACAGGTCGTTGGTGAAGCAGGCGTAGTCCTGCGCGGCGTGTTCGAGCTGCTGGAGCACCCGGTGCTCGTACACCGCCGCGGGCACCTGCCCGGCGTGCGCCAGCCGGGCCAGGCTCATGGTCATGTCGGAGCCGAAGGTGGCCCGCCGCATCTCCACGTAGTCCACCGGGTCGGGCACCCGGTTCTGGATCTGGTTGGCCAGCTCCCACAGCCACGACGCGGTCATGTCCTCGACGGCCTTGCGGAACCGGGCCCGTGCCGGCGGCGCCATCGGGTCGGCGGTGCGCCGCCACAGGTCCGCCAGGCCCCGCTCGACCGGGTTCAGCGGCTCCGGCACCGGGGACCCGTCCAGCGGCATGAACAGCGACAGCCGCGCGTTCTGCGCCTTCGCGCCGAGGAAGTCGCGGGTCCGCCCGTACTGCACCGGGAACAGGTCGTCGCCGTAGGTGCCCCAGGCCAGCCAGTCCGCGGACAGCTCGACCTGCTCCGGCGTGCCACCGGCATGGATCATCGCGGCGCAGTGCGCCAGGTCGTAGCCCGCCATCGAGCGCTCGTCCCACAGGCCGTGCACGCCGGTGCCGGGCACCGGGTCGAAGAAGCCCATCTCGCGGCCCCAGGCCAGCACGTGCCGCCGCGCGCGGGCCAGGTGCGGGCTGGTGTGCGGCCGGTACGGCATGTGGAAGGCGGGCAGCGGCAGGTGGCCGGTGCGCCGCGCCAGCGGCACGTGTGCGTACTGCCCGAGCAGCGTCGGCAGGCCGGGAGCCAGCGGACCGGCCCCGCCACCCGACTCGATCCGCTGGTAGCGGCTGGACCGGGCATGCCACTCGTGCCCGCCCGCCTGCCAGTCCTGCAGGCCCTTGGCGTACAGGCTCACCGCGAGCTGCTCCGGCGGGGTCACCGCGTGCTCGGCGAACATCAGCGGCAGCTCGGTCAGCACCGTGTTCTCGAACTGGTGCAGCCGCGAGGTGAGCAGCTCGTTCACCAGGTCGGCGGCTCGCTGCGGCGGCACCTGCAGGAACCGCTCCAGCACCAGCACCGCGTTGGAGTTCTCGCCCTCCTGCGCCACCTCCCGCTGGTACGAGAACAGGTCGTTGCGCAGGTGCACCGCGTCGGAGAAGGTGTCGCGCAGCACCCGCAGCGGCCGCTGCTCGGCCAGCCGGTCGGGCAGCTCGGCGCCGCAGGCGAACTCGACCAGGTTCGCCGACCAGGGCGCGCCGCCGACCCGCCGCCGCATCTCGATGTACTCGATGGGGTTGGCGACCCGGTGCCGGGAGATGTTCTCCAGCTCCCACATGGACTCGACCATCAGGTTGTGGGTGCTGAGCACGAAGCGCCGCCGCCACCCGTCGGACCGGTGCGGGATGGTGCGCGCCCACAGGTCGGCCAGCCCCGCCTCGGCCGGGTTGCGCGGCTCCGGCGGCACCTGGCCGGGCTCGGTCATGAACAGCTCCAGCCGGTCCAGGTACTCCTGCGCCCCGGCGAGGTCGCGGTCGTACTTGAACGACGCGAGGAAGTGGTCGTCGAAGAAGAAGACCCACACGTACCAGTCGGTGACCAGGTCCAGCGTCGGGGAGTCGCAGTCGGGATGGGTGTACGCGCACATCAGCGCGTAGTCGTGCTTGCTCAGCTTCTCCTGGTCCCACACCGGCTCCCCGGACGGGCCGGGCGCGTCGAGCATGCCCATCCGCCGTGCCCACTCGTCGGAGTGGTCCCGGGCGTGCTGCTCGTGCGGATTGAGCCGGGCCGGGTGAGGCAGGTAGAAGTCGGGCAGGGTGAACGATTGCATCACCGTCTCCTGACGTGTTTCCTGGCGATGACGTGCAGTTCCGTGTGCCGCGGCTGCTGACGACGGTACAGCGATTTGCCCGATTTGAGTAGATTGCGAAATTTAACCGGATCGGCTATGCGGCACCGCCTCGGCTACCGTGCCGACTGTGGACAGACACATCGCGTTCGGGCGCGTGCACAACTTCCGCGACCTCGGCGGATACCGGGGGCACGCGGGCAGGACGGTGCGGTGGGGCCGGCTGTTCCGGTCCGACTCGCTGTCCAAGCTGGACGAGGCGGACTGGGCGCGCTTCGCCGAGCTGGGCGTGCGCACCGTCATCGACCTGCGCTACCCGTGGGAGATCGACCGTGCCGGGCGGGTACGCGAGCACCCCGGGCTGGCGTACCACAACCTCAGCATCGAGCACCGGCCGTACCGGCAGGCCGATCTGGACCCCGACGTGCCGACCGGGCCCTTCCTGGCGGGCAAGTACACCGAGGTGGCCGAGGACGGCGTGGCCGAGCTGCGGCAGGCCCTCGACGTGATCGCCGCCGACGAGAACGCGCCCGTGGTGTTCCACTGCGCCTCCGGCAAGGACCGCACCGGCCTGGTCGCGGCGCTGGTGCTGGCGCTGCTGGACGTGCCCGAGGACGTGATCGTCGCCGACTACGCCCTCACCGAGCTGGCGAGCGAGCGCCTGGTCGCCGACTGGACCGCCCGCTCCGGGCAGCCGCCGACCTGGCTCGGCTACGGCCGCGCCCCCGCCGAGGTGATGACCCTGTTCCTGGCCTGGGTCAATGAGAACTACGGCTCGCTGCGCGGCTACGCCGAGAAGCGCCTCGGCGTCGACGACGCCTACGTGGCCCGCCTCCGCGAAACCCTGCTGACCCCGTAACCGACCCGCCGGCCGGGTCCCGTCGGCCCCGCGCGCCGATCAAGATCGCGTCGATCTTGCGCGAACTGTTGGGGTTGGCCGCGTCGCGATCCGGCAGGCGGCGGTGGGCGCTGGGAGACGGCTGGC
>NZ_JBFAOU010000048.1:0-47631 GCF_040675365.1 Catellatospora sp. NPDC049609
CCAGCACTCCACCGAGGCCGACGCGGCCGGGCGGGTGCTGCACGAGCTGCTGCAGCAGGCGCTGCGGGTGGGCAAGCGGGCCACGCCGGTGCCCGGCTGGTTCCAGCCCCGCATCGCCCGGCCGGCCGGCGAGCCGCTGCCGCCCGTGGCACCCGCGCCCACCTGGGGCACGCCGAAGCTGTGGCAGCGCCGGCCGGTCCTGGCCGGTGCCGCGCTCGGCCTGCTGGGCCTGGCCGCCGGGGGCGCCTGGGCGCTGTCGCGCGACGGCGAGCCCGCCGCCACCGAGCCCGTCCCGAACGGCGCGGCACCCACGCCGTCACCGTCGGGCACGGCGGCCGGCGGGGTGCTGTGGGAGGTGCCCTCGGGCACCGTGGCCGCTCCGCACCGCCTGGTCGTCGGGGAGTCGGGCCGGCTGGTCGGCACGGACGGCGCGCGGGTCTTCGCCGTCGACCCGCCCACCGGCGGGCAGGCGTGGAGCATCCCGCTCGTCGCCG
The DNA here is from genome assembly GCF_040675365.1 of Catellatospora sp. NPDC049609. Classification (NCBI taxonomy): domain Bacteria; kingdom Bacillati; phylum Actinomycetota; class Actinomycetes; order Micromonosporales; family Micromonosporaceae; genus Catellatospora; species Catellatospora sp. NPDC049609. The sequence continues at coordinate 495 of NZ_JBFAOU010000048.1, forward strand.
ACCAGCCGGAGCTGCACGACTGGGGCCCGGCGGTGCTCGTCACGGCCGGGCGGCAGGTCTGGCGGATCGAGACGGCCGCGGGCCGCAAGAGTTTCGCCGTCGACGCCGGGGGCACCGTCCGGCACGTCGCGCTGGCGACCGACCGCGCCTTCCTCGACGTCAGCGCGCCTATCGGCCCGCAGCTGCGCGCGCTCAACCGGGCGGGGGCCGAGGTGTGGCAGCAGCCGGTGCGCGAGACGCCCCTGGCCGCGAACACCGATTGGCTGGTCACCCGCCGGGAGCTGAACGGCACGGTCTGGATCACGCTGCGCGAGGCGGCGACCGGTCAGCAGCGGTGGAGCGTGCAGTATCCGCTGCCGCCCGACCCGAAGCAGGGCGGCGGGAACGGTCCCGGCGGCCAGCCCCCGCCGCCGCCCCCTCCTGGAGGCGACGGCCCGCCGGGCGGCGGACCGCCCGACGCGGCCTGGGCGCGGGCCGAGGCCAGCCTCGGCAAGGCCGAGGTCGTCGTCCGCGACATCAACGACCTGCGGGTCTTCGGCCTGGCCGACGGCGCGGTGCGGTGGAGCAAGGTCTGGGAGCGGCCCGTCGTCGGGGTGGAGCTGCTCGGGGACGTGGTGGTGCTGGCCGCGGACCGCATCTACGGGTTCCACCTCGGCAACGGCGAGCAGGCGTGGAACATGGACCTGCGCGGCGCCCGGCTCGCCGCCGCACCCGACGGGAAGCTGGTCTACGCGATCGCCGCGGACACCGTCGCCGCCATCGACCAGGCCGGGCGGGCGCCGTGGAACGCGGAGCTGCGGGGGTTGCGCGAGGGCGACGTGCAGCGGGTGGTGGTGCGCCACCCGGTCGGGTATGCCGTCCTCGTGCCGCAGCCCTTCCCCGACCGACGCGACGTCATCGCCTTCGCGCTGGAGCCCCGACCCTGATCAGCGCTCGGCCGGCTGGTCGGCTTCCTTGCGGAGGGCCTGCGCGGGCACCCGCCCGGCGACCAGCGCGTCGCGGATCTCGGTGAGCAGCCGGATGTCCTCGGTCACCGGGGCCGGCTCCGGCTCGGTGCCCTTGTTGCGCCGCTCGGCCAGCTTGTTCATCGGCAGCACGACCAGGAAGTAGACCACTGCCGCGGTCATCACGAACGTCAGACACGCGCTCAGGAACGCACCGAAGTCGATCCTGCCCGCGTTGCCCAGGTCGATGGCCAGCGGCGTCTCGCTCTTCGCGGCGCCGATGAGCCGGATCAGGGGCTCCAGGAACGACTTGGTGAACGCACCGACGAGCGACGTGAAAGCCGCTCCGATGACCACACCGACCGCCAGGTCGACGACGTTTCCGCGCATGATGAAGTTCTTGAAACCGTTCAGCATGTCCCACACCGTATCCGAGGCCACCGGACTCGCCACCCGCGCGACACCGTGACGTGAACCCCTATCCGCCCGCAAGGGTGTTCACCGCGCCGCGGAACAGCGGCGGCACCGCCACGCAGAGCGGCACCACCGCGGCGCGCACCGGGCGGGCCGCGGTGAGCAGCACCAGCCCTCGGGTGAGCAGCCGGTAGGTGCGGGTGCGCCGCCGCCACTGAGACTCGTACCCGGCGAGGTCGCCGGTGGCGAGGGCGGCCACGGCGGCCTCCGCCTGGTCGAGCGCGAGGCTGATCCCCTCCCCGGTCAGCGCGTCCTCGTAGCCGGCCGCGTCGCCGACGAGCAGCACCCGCCCCCGCACCCGCGCCCCTACCGTGCGCCGCAGCGGGCCCGCGCCGCGCACCGGCCCGGCCGCCGCCCCGGCCAGCCGCTCCCGCAGCTCGGGGAAGCCGTCGAGCAGCCGGTCGTACCCGTGCCCGGCGCGCCGGTGCAGGATCGCGACGCCGACCAGGTCCGGCGCGACCGGGGTCACGTACGCCTCCGCGAGCGGCGACCACCACACCTCGACCAGGTCCGACCAGGGCGCGACGGCGTAGTGCCGGCGCTGCCCGAAGCGCGCCGGGCGGCCCGCCGCCGAGGCGATGCCGGACTCGCGGCGTACCCGCGAGTGCAGGCCGTCTGCGCCGACCAGCCAGCGCGCGCGTACCCCCGCCGCGGTGACGCCGTGCGCGTCCTGCCGCACCCCGGCGACCCGCCCGGCCACCCAGCCGACGCCGGCCTGCGCGGCGCGCTCGCGCAGCGCCGCGTGCAGGGTGGTGCGGCGGACCCCGCGACCCGGCCCGGCCGCGAAGCGGGCGCGGGCCGACCGGTGCCCCGCGCGGTAGGCGATGCCGTGCAACGGCACCCCCGCCGGGTCGACGCCCAGCTCCAGCAGCCGCGCCAGCCCGCCCGGCAGCAGCCCCTCGCCGCACGCCTTGTCGATCGGCCCCGGCCGGGGCTCGGCGACCACGACGCTGAACCCGGCCCGCCGCGCGAGCAGCGCGGTCGCCAGCCCGGCCGGTCCCCCACCGGCGACCAGCAGATCGGCGTCGTAGCTCACGCCGCCGCCCACGGCCTGGCGCTCACGCCGCCACCCGCGGCAGGCCGCGTGATGCACGCGCGCGTCCGGGGCGGGCGGTCACGCCACGGCCTCGGCCAGCGCGGCGTCCTCCACCCGGATCCGCACCGCCAGCATGACGAAGTTGAGCAGGGTGAACGCCAGCGCGGTCAGCCAGGCGGAGTGCACCAGCGGCAGCGCGAACCCCTCCACGACCACCGCCAGGTAGTTCGGGTGGCGCAGGAAGCGGTACGGCCCGCGGTCCACCAGCGGCAGGCCCGGCACCACGATGACCAGGGTGTTCCAGCGGCGGCCCAGGGTGGCCACGCACCACCAGCGCAGCGCCTGGCTCGCCAGCACCAGCGCCAGCATGCTCCAGCCCAGCGCGGGGACGAACGGCCGGTCCAGCAGCCACACCTCGGCCAGGCACCCGGCCAGCAGCGCGGTGTGCAGGGCCACCATGTACGGGTAGTGGCCCCGGCCGTACTCGCGGCCGCCGTTGGCCAGCGCCCAGCGGGCGTGGCGCTTGGACACCACGAGTTCCACCAGGCGCTCACCGGCCACGGCCAGGATCAGCAGGGTGTACGCGAGCAACGCCTCACCACCTCAGCAGGACGAGTTCGGAGCAGAACCCCGGCCCCATGGCGATCATGAGGCCGGGCCGGTCAGGCGGCGGCGGGTCGCCCATCGCCGCGTGGAGCACGTCGAGCACGGACACCGAGGACAGGTTGCCCCTGGCCGCCAGCGACTGACGGGTCGGCAGCAGCGCGTGGTCGGGCAGGTCGAGCACCCGCTCGATGGTGTCGATGACCTTCGGCCCGCCGGGGTGGCAGACCCAGGTGGCGACGTCGGCCGGGGCCAGCCCGTGGTCGTCGAGGAAGTCGCGCACGTCGCCACCGAGGAACTTCTCGGCGATCGGGGCCACCTCGTTGGACAGCACGATCCGGAACCCGCTGGAGCCGATGCGCCAGCCCATCACCTGCTCCGTGTCGGGATACAGCCGGCTGCGGGTGGCCAGCACCCGGGGCCGGCTCGGTGCGGTCCCGGCCCGGTCGGCGCCGACCATCACGACCGCGGCCGCGCCGTCGCCGAACAGGCTGGACGCGACCAGGTTGGCGTGGGTGGTGTCCTCCTGCTGCACGGTCAGCGAGCACAGCTCGACCGCCAGCAGCACCGCCACCTGGCCGGGGTGGGCGCGCAGGTAGTCGTGCAGCCGGGCGACCCCGGCCGCGCCGGCCACGCAGCCCAGGCCGAACAGCGGCAGCCGCTTCACGTCGGGGCGCAGCCCGGCCCGCGGCGCCAGCCGCGCGTCGAGGGAGGGCACCGCCAGCCCGGTCACGCTGGTGGTCGCGATGAGATCGACCTCGTCAGGGCGTACGCCGGCCGCGTCCAGCGCGTCGCGCAGCGCCCTCTCCCCCAGCTCCAGCGCCACGTCGATGAACGCGTCGTTGGCCTGGGTGAATCCGGTCAGCCCGGCGTACTGGTCCAGCGGCAGCGCCAGGTGCCGGGTCTGCACGCCGGTCGTGCGTCCGAACCGGGCGAACACGTCCCGCCCCGGATGCCCGCCGGGCAGGCACATCGCGGTGAACTCGGCGACGATCTCATCCTGGCGGTAGCGGTGCGCCGGAAACGCCAGCCGCACCGCCGACACCTGCGGCGCCGACGACACATCGATGTGAATCATGTACCGACAGTACCGCCCGCGCGTGCCCTTACACACGAACCGGCGTTAGGCATCGCGTAGCCTGTCGCGAAACCGGGGAGTGAAGCATGAGCAAGCACGCGTTCGCCGTGTCCGGGATGCACTGCGGGTCCTGTGCGCAGCTCATCGACGAGACGGTGGCGCGGCTGCCGGGCGTCACCCGCAGCTGGACCACGGTCCACGGCGGACGGACCGAGGTCGAGTTCGACCCGGCGCGCCTGTCCACCGGCGACGTGGCCCGCGCCATCGAGGCCCACGGCTACCGCACCGTGCTGCTGTAAGCCCCCATACGAGGGAAGCTCCGTCCGCGCTGCGCGAGCAGCGGGAACGGAGCTTCCCTCATAAAAGGGGGTCAGCCGTGCGTCTTGCCCCGGCCGCCGGGGCCCTTCTCCTTGCGCGGCTTGACCGAGATGTCGATCGGGCTGCCCTCGAAGCCGAACTCCTCGCGCAGCTTGCGCTCGACGAACCGGATGTAGCCCGGGTCCAGCGGCTGCGTCGTGAACAGCACGAACTTCGGGGGCGACACGCTGGGCTGGGTCGCGAACATGATGCGCGGGGCGCGGCCGCCGCGCACCGGGTGCGGGGTCGCCTGCACCAGCGCGGTCAGCCACTGGTTGAGCTGCCCGGTCGGGATCCGCTTCTCCCAGCTGGCCAGCGCGGTACGCAGCGCCGGCGCGAGCTTCTCGACGGCACGCCCGGTCAGCGCGGAGATGTTGACGCGCAGCGCCCACGGGATGCGCTTGAGCTCGCGCTCGATCTCCTTGTCCAGGTAGTGCCGCCGGTCGCCGTCGACCAGGTCCCACTTGTTGAAGGCGAGCACGACGCCGCGCCCCGCCTCGGTGACCATCGACAGCAGCCGCTGGTCCTGCTCGCTGATGACCTCGCTGGCGTCCAGCAGCACCACGGTGACCTCGGACGCCTCGATCGCCGCGGCGGTGCGCAGCGAGGCGAAGTACTCGGTGCCGCTGGCCTTGCCGACGCGCTTGCGCAGGCCGGCGGTGTCGACGAACTGCCAGGTCTCGCCGCCGATCTGGACGAGCGAGTCGACCGGATCGACGGTGGTGCCGGCGACCGAGTCGACGACCGAGCGCTCCTCCTTGGCCAGCCGGTTCAGCAGGCTGGACTTGCCGACGTTGGGCCGGCCCACCAGCGCCACGCGGCGCGGGCCGCGCGGGCCCGGCACGTGGTCCTCCAGCGGGGCCTGCTGCGGGAACGCCGCCAGGACGGCGTCGAGCAGGTCACCGGAGCCGCGGCCGTGCAGCGCCGAGACGGGCATCGGCTGGCCCAGCCCGAGCGACCACAGGTCGTGCACCTCGAACTCGACGCGCTGGTTGTCGGCCTTGTTCGCCACCAGCAGCACCGGCTTGGAGCTGCGGCGCAGCATCTTGACCGCGGCGGCGTCGTCGTCGGTGGCGCCCACGGTCGCGTCGACCACGAACAGCACCACGTCGGCCGCGGCGATGGCCGCCTCGGCCTGCGCCGCGATGGCGGCGGCCCGGTCCTTGGCGTCGGGCTCCCAGCCGCCGGTGTCCACCACGGTGAACTTGCGGCCCGACCAGATCGCGTCGTACGCGACCCGGTCGCGGGTCACGCCGGGGATGTCCTCGACCACCGCCTGGCGGCGCCCGAGGATGCGGTTGACGAGGGTGGACTTGCCCACGTTGGGGCGGCCCACCACCGCCAGGACCGGCTGCGGGGTCACGTTGCCGGCGCCGGGTGCCTCCGGCACGGGCTGCTCGACGACCTCCAGCTCCGTCCATTTATCCGTGCTCATGCCGCTTCCTCGCTCCGCTCGGAACCGCCATGAGGCACCACGAGCACTGTGCCCATGATTCGCTCGCTGCGCTCGCTCATACTGCCTTCCTCGTCGTCACCAGGCGATACAGCTCGCTGACGACCTCATCGATGCCCAGCTCGGTCGAGTCGAGCACGACCGCGTCGGCGGCCTGCTGCAACGGGTTGACCTTGCGGGTGGAGTCCAGGTGGTCGCGACGGGCCAGGTCGGCCTCGGTCGCGGCGTGGTCGGCGGCGTTCTCGGCGCTGCGGCGCCGGGCCCGCTCGGCGGAGGAGGCGGTCAGGTAGACCTTGAGGTCGGCGTCGGGTGCGACCACCGCGCCGATGTCGCGCCCCTCGACCACGATGCGGGCGGACTCCTCGATGATCGCGCGCTGGCGGGCGACCAGCACCTGCCGTACAAACGGCACGGCGGCCACCGCGGACACGGCCGAGGTCACCTCGGCGCCGCGGATCGGGCCGTCGACGTTGTCGCCGTTCACGCTGATCGAGGGGTGCCCGGGATCGGTCGTGATGATCAGCTCGCAGTCCACGATCACCTTGGCGATGCCGTCGGCGTCCGCCAGGTCGACGCCCGCCTGCAGCACGGCCCAGGTCGCGGCCCGGTACATCGCGCCGGTGTCGAGGTAGCGGGCGTCCAGCCGCTGCGCCAGCCGACGGGAGACCGTCGACTTGCCCGAACCCGAAGGCCCGTCCACCGCCACCACACACCGCAGCTCAGCCACGACCCATCCTCCGCCCCTAGGTTGATGCTCCTATTCTGCCCGGTCGGTCCGGACACCGATCACCCAGAGGGTCGCAAGGCGGCGCAGGACACGTCCCGCAGGCCACACGAGGCCCTGGCGTCACACCTCGACCATCCGCGTGACCGCGCGCAACTCGGCCTCGGCCTGCTGGTCCACGCCCCGCACCCGGTCCACGGCCTTGACGACGTCGACCGCGAGCGCCGCGCTACGGTGAGCCGCGTCACCCCACAGCTTCAGCACCTGCGCGGAGACGCCCTCGTACTCCTTGGCGAAGGCCCGGCCGAGCTCGTCGTCGCCCCACGGCCGCCGCGCGTTGGCCTGCTCGATGCGGGCGCCGCTGAGCCCCCGCTCGCGGATCATGCCGTCGCCGGCCACGTGCAGCCGCCGCGCCGCGTCGATCGCCGCGACGGCGTCCAGGTCGATCCCCGGTCCGGGTGCCGTCATCGCTCCTCCTGGTAACCGATGGTGTCGTCGTGGCGGCGCAGCAGCGCGCCCAGGTCTCGCCGGCGCAGCATGTCGGGCACCCCGGTCTCGGCGGGCACGACCCGCGCCACCAGCTCCGCCGTTGCCTCGGCCGCGGCCTGCTCCGCCCGGCGGGTGGTCTGGGTGATCAGCTCGGCGAGCCGCTCCGGCCGGTGCGCGGCGTACGCCCGCTCGTGCAGGCGCAGCCGCAGCAGCTGCCCCCGCGCGCCGACGACGACGGTGACCATGCCGTCGGCCGAGGCCAGCGAGACCTCCAGGCCCTCGATCTGGCGCTGCAGCTCGCCCACGTTCTCGCGCAGGTGGGTGTAGCGCGCGTGGACCTCGTCGAAGCGGGCCCGCAGCGCGGCGTTGGCGTCGCGGTCAACGGTGGGCGGCATCCAGTCCTCCAAGCAGGCGGCGCGAGAGGTGGTCGGCGTGGCGCGTGGTCTCCGGCAGCCGGTAGCGCGCCGCCAGCGTCAGCGTCAGCGCGGTCGCGGTGTCGAGGTCGATGCGGTGCCCGACGGAGACGAACACCGGTTTCACCCCGGCCTGGGTCCGCAGCACCCGGCCCAGCGTCTCGGCGCCGTCGGCCAGCGGCGCCCAGTCGCCCCGGCGCGGGCCCGGCACGATCTCCGGCTGTCGCCGCGCCGCGTGGTCCGCCCCGGGCTGCTCGGCGGCGATGAGGAACGGCGTCTTGGCGACCCCGAAGCTGGGCAGGCCGGTGAGCACGCCGACGTGACAGGCCAGCCCGAACCGGCGCGGGTGCGCGACGCCGTACCCGTCGCAGACCAGCACGTCGGGCGTCGCGGTCAGCCGCTCCAGCGCCTCGGCCAGCAGCGGCAGCTCCCGGAACGCCAGCAGGCCCGGCACGTACGGGAAGGTCACCGTGCCCGTTGCGGTGGCCGTGTCGACGACTTCGAGCGTGGCCAGGTCGAGCACGACCGCGGCGGCGACGGCCCGGCCGGTCTCCCCGTAGGAGACGTCGAGCCCGACCGCGGTCCGCGCGGTGACCGGCGGTCCGGGCAGGTCGACCCGGGCCCGCAGCGCCTGCTGCTGCGCCAGCGCCTCGGCCTCGTCGGCCGGCCACGGATCGTGCGGCACCAGCATCGGTCAGCCCAGCCGGGCCATCGCGCTGCGCACCACGCGGTCGGTGTCGGTGCCCAGCGGGCTGGGCAGCGCCGCCGGCACGAACCAGCCCAGCTCGTGCGACTCCTCGCTGACCTGCTCGACGGCGCCCTCGGGGGCGTACACCACGAAGATCACGTCGTGGTGCAGGCTCGGCCGCCCGGCGCAGGTCACGTGGTGCACGTCCACGTCGACCGGCACCGGGTCCACGACCAGCCCCGCGATGCCGCTCTCCTCGGTCGCCTCGCGCAGCGCGGCGGCGGCGAGCGTGGCGTCCTCCGGCTCGCAGTGCCCGCCGACCTGGCACCATATGTTGTGCTTGCCGTGCAGGCAGAGCAGCACCCGCGACCGGTCGTGCGACACGATGACGGCGCTCGCGGTGACGTGGGCGCCCGGGTGCGGCTTGCCCATCACCTGCGGACCCTGCGCCAGCAGCGCCGTCGTCCGCGTCCAGTCGTCGTGGGCGCCGGCGGGCGGCCGCCACCCGGCCAGCAGGCGCACCGCGTCGGCGTGCAGCGCCGCGGTGTCGTCGATGGGCGGGGGCACCAGGTCGGTCCGCAGGGTCTCGCTCACCCGGCCGATGCTAGTGCGCGAAGGCTCCCACCGGGCGACGCCCTGTGGACAACTCCGTCGCGCTAGCCCTTGACCAGCACGGCGTCCCGGACACGCCGCAGCAGCGCGGCGCTGTCGTCCATGGACCGGCCGCCGTAGAACAGGCCGACGCCGAGGCTGCCGTGGTCGATCCACGCGCATGCCACCACCGCCTCGCCGCTGCCGGTGTCCTTGGTCTTCCCGCAGCGCAGGTGCCCACCGCGCGGCCCCGCCGCGTAGCCGCGCCGGTCGGTGAGCCGGGTCCGGCCCACCCCGTCGAGCGCCCGGTCCAGCTCGCCGCCCGGGTCGAGGATGAACCGGGTGGCCACGATCAGCACGAGCGGCCGCCTGCCCGGGGCCTTCGGGTCGTCGAGCTTGGCCACCGCGGCGTCGCGTACGTCCTGCTCCTTGTGGATCTTCGCGAGGAGCTCGTCGGCGGCCCTGCGCACCTCGGGGCTGTCGTCGCGCACCAGCCCGGCGACGGTCGCGCCGAGCTCGGCCCGCACCGGGTACTGCGCGCGCATCGGCGCGGTGACCGCGGCCAGCACCCCGCAGCAGCCCAGGCTCAGCGCGGTCAGCACGCCCAGCACCCACGGCCAGCGCCGGCGGCGGGGCCGCTCGACATAGACGACCTGCGGCTCGCGCGGCGGCTCGGCGTGCTGCTCGGCCGACGCCCGCGCCGGAATGGCGGCCATGCCGAGAGTGAAGGTGTGCCCGTCCCGGCCCTCCCACGGATCGACCGGCGGAGGCAGCGGTGAAGCGGGGGTGTCGGTCACTCGCGGCACTGTACCGAGCCGGTCCCACCGCCGCATCCGTACCCGAAAGTGGCTCACGAAAGCCCAGGTCAGAAACAATCTTGGGAACAAGCTCCAATAATTCGGACCAAATCGCTCCAAGCCTGGGAGAAATCTGGTAGCACCCCCTTTTACCTGGGCTTATGCCTTCCTAATATCGGCGAATGCCCCCGCAAGACCCCCAGCACCAGCACCAACTCCGCACCGCACGCGCCGCCGGCACCCCCACCACCGGCCGGCACCGTCTGGAAGGACCGCGGCAGCACCGCCACCGCCGCGCCTCCTCCCGGGCGCAGCGGCTCCTCGGACCGCTGCTCACCACGGCCGCGCTGGCCGGCGTCGGCGCCTTCGCCGTGCTGTCCGGCGCCGGTCGGACGGACGTCGTCGAGCCGCCGACCGCGGCCGGGCTGCTGCCGCCGGTCGCCGCCTCCCCCGCCCTGGCCTCGGTCACCGACACCATCAGCAGCTCGCTGCTGCACCGGGTGCCGACGCTGCGGGCCGAGAAGTTCGCCCCGGCCAAGCCGAAGCCCAAGCCCGTCAAGCCGAAGCCCAAGCCGAAGCCCAAGCCGACGGTGAAGATCGTCAAGCCGGTGGCCGGCCTGGACCAGCGCCAGATGAACAACGCGGCGGCCATCGCCAAGAAGGCCCAGTCCATGGGCCTGGGCAAGTGGGCGATGATCGTCGGCGTCGCCACGGCGATGCAGGAGAGCCGGCTCTACAACCTGGCCAGCCACGTCGTCCCCGACTCGCTCGACTACCCCCACCAGGGCACCGGCTCGGACCACGACTCCATCGGCCTGTTCCAGCAGCGCGCCAGCGGCAGCTGGGGCTCCGTCAAGGAGATCATGCAGCCGTCGTACGCCGCGGGCGCGTTCTACCGCAGGCTGGTCGAGATCGACGGGTGGGAGGACATGCCGCTGACGCGGGCCGCCCAGTCCGTGCAGATCTCGGCCTACCCCGACGCCTACGCCAAGCACGAGGACGATGCGACCGAGATCGTCGAGGCGCTGCTGAGCTGAGCACCGCCGGGTGGGGCGCGCACCGCGCCCCACCCGGCGGCGTCCGTCTCAGGCCGGGTCGCCGAGCGAGCCGTCCTCCCGCAGCCGTCGCGGCATCCGGCCCTCGATCAGCGTCACCAGCGCCTCGTCGATGTCGGCGCCCAGGTACCAGTCGCCGGCCTGGTCGATCAGGAAGATCCGGCCGCTCGCCGTGACCACGATGTCGCCGAGGCAGTCGCGCACCTCGCCGATGGGGAAGACCGGCTCGCCGAGCCGCCCTCCGCACGCCTGCATCCTCGGCACGAGACTGACGTCGGCGCAGCCGATCGCGAACCAGTGGCGGCGGCACTGCAGACCCGGCCCGACCGTGTCCACGCGCAGATGGATGTAGCGGGACAGCACCCCGACCGCCGCCTCGGTCGCCGCGGCGTCCAGCGGACCGCCGATGTACTCCTCGATGCGCTGGACCCAGCCGGGGGCGCGAGCGGCCGGGTCGGCGGGATGGCCGTCCCAGCCCGCGCGCACGAGGATGTCCTCCACCTGCGGCGGGAACCGCCCGGGCTCCGGGGCCCGCACCAGCGGACCCTCCTTCGGGCTCACCGGTTTCCAGGGGTGCACCTTGCTGCCGAAGAACCGCCAGGCGTCCTGGCAGGTCATGCAGCACAACTGGTGCAGGCTGTGGCCGCGCGGCACGTGCGTGGTCAGGAAATAGCTGACCGGCCGCGGATCGAACAGCCAGTCCCACACCTGCGCGGTCTCGGTCAGCCCGGCCCGTTCGGCCCGCCGGAACACCTCCGACAGCAGCACCATGTCCGCGTGCCGGTGCGCGCCGCGGACCAGCTCCCCGGCGGGCTGGGCGGCGAGCCACCGGCTCACCAGCGGATGGTGCACCGGCTCGGCGTCCCCGCGGGCCGAGGCCACCTGGATCGTCACGTTGTCCTTGGTCAGCGCCATCGCGATGCGGGCCGGCCCCGGCAGCAGGTGCGTCACGTCGGCACGCCGGGGCATCGGCGGCCAGTTGCGGTGGGTGGCCGAACGCGGCCGGTAGCTCTCCATGATCTGCTCGGTGGACCAGGCCGGATAGAACGCCAGCAGCCCGGTCTCGCGGTCCAGCACCGTCGCCGCGCCGGAGCCGATCGGCGCCGGCGGGCCGTCGAAGCGTTCCGGCTCCGTCCACACGCACCAGCCGTGCGCGAACTCCCGCACCATCGCCCGGTACGGCCGTCGGGCCTGCAGCGTGGCGTCCACCGCATACTGCTCGGCCAGCGCGAACGCGTCTTCGATCGTCGCCATTCTTCCCTCCCCAGGGTCGGTTATCCACAGTAATGGCTCGTGTCTGGTGCGTGTGGACGGTGACGGTTATGGTTTCGTCGGTCACCTGGGGAGGGACTGCCACCATGCCGCTTCTGCCGTCACCGATCCCGCATCCGCTGAGCTACTTCGACGCGCCCGACTGGATGCGCACCGCCCTGGAGTGGGTGGTCGGCATCGACTGGCCCGACGGCGACGAGGCCGCGCTGCGCGAGCTCGCCGACGACTGGTATGCCGCGTCCCGGCAGATGGGGCCGCTGCTCGACGAGGCCGACGACGCGGTGCTCGCCGCGGTCGCCGCCATGGGCGGGCCGGACGGCCGGGTCGCCGCCGCCATCCTGGCGCTGTGGTCGCAGGTGGGCAGCGGGCACGACGCGGCCGGCCAGGAGGCCGTGCTGGCCATGGTCGTCGACCTGCTCGACGACTTCGGCACGCAGGTCGACGCCGGGGCCAACCAGATCGAGGGCGTGAAGATCGAGTTCTACGTGGAGCTCGGACTGCTGCTCATCGAGCTGATCGCGCTGGCCGCGGCGGCCGCCGTCACGCTGGGCGCCTCGATGGCCGGTGCGGCGCCCGCCATGTACGCCACCCGCTTCGCCATCCAGCAGGCGCTCCGCCGCGCCGCCAAGGAGCTGCTGGAACGGGCGGCCAAGAAGGGCCTCAAGGACAAGCTCAAGGACCGCATCGAGGACGCGGTCAAAGACAAGATCAAATCCAAGGTGGTACGGCAGCTCGGCGGTGAGGCCATCGAGGAGGGCCTGCAGGAGGGCGCCACCTCGCTGGGCACCCAGCTCTACCAGGTGTCCGAGGGTAACCGCAGCGGGCTCGACGGGGCCGACCTGGCGCTGGACACCGGCCTCGGCGCGCTGGGCGGGGGCATCAGCGGCGTCACCTCACTCGGCAAGACCCACGCGCAGGGCACGCTGGGCCGCTTCGGCGAGCACGCGCTGCGCGGCGCGAGCGGCGAGATCCTCGCCGAGGTGAGCGTCAACCTGGTCACCGGCCAGGACATCAGCGCGCAGGCGCTGGGCATGGCCGCCACCTCCGCCACCACCGGGTCGGTCACCGGCGACACCCGCGCCCTCGTCGACGGCCGCCTGCACGGCGCTGAGCTGAAGCTGTCCGGCGCGATGGAGGGGGGCGGCGACCCGGGCGCGTTCCCCCCCGGCGACGGTCCGCCGTCCGTGACCGCTGTCGGCGACGGCACCGCCTTGCCCGGGCCGCTCAGCGCACTCGGCGACGGCACGGACCCCGCGGCATCCGGGTCGGCGGGCCCGCTCGGTGCCGGAGCCGACGCGCCGGCGTCCACCTCAGCGGGACCACTCGGCACCACCCCTGACGCACTGGTGTCCACTTCGGCGGGGCCGCTCGGCGACGGCGCACCGCTTGCCACCGCGGCCGCCTCGGTGGACACGGCCGGCCCGCTCGGCCTCGCCGCGTTCGGCGGCCCGGACGGCGGGCCGGCGACGGTGAGCGCCGACGCGTCCATCGCCGCGCCGGATGCCACCGCCGTCAGCGCCGGGACGGCGGTGACGGATGCTCCCACCGACCCGGGCGGACTGCCGTTCGACGACCGGCACCACGGTTCGCCGTCCGCGCAGCAGTGGCCCGCCGACTTCACGCCGTTCGACCCCCACGCCGCCCCGCCGAGCGACTTCACGCCGTTCGACCCGGCCGCGGAGCCGTCGGCGGCTCTCGGCTCGGCGACGGCCGGTGCCGTGCTCGACCGGCCGGACACCACGGTCGCGCCACACCTGACCGCACCGGCGATCGACGACGGGACCGCCCACCCGGCACCTGCCTCGGGCGGTGTCCAGCCGCCGTCGACGGGTGCGTCGGCCGGGTTCCCGCACGGCGCGCAGGCGTCCGGCGGGGCTGTGCCGCACGCGCTCCCTCCGACGCCGACCCGCCCGGCCACCACGCCGACACCGGACTTCGGCGACGACCGCGCGACGTGGCTGCCGTACTCCCCGGCAAACTCGGCTGCGCACCCGGCGGCCCCGACCGCGCACCCGCCGCACGACGACCCCGACCGCGAAGACGGCGTAGCGGCCTTCGTCGCCGTCGGTCCCGGGCGGGGTGCGCAGGTGTCCGACCGCATCCCGCCGGACTGGTCTCCCGCAACCCCGGCTTCCGCACTCTTCCGCCCCCGGGTCACCGACGATCCGGACGAGCGCGACCGCTACCAGCGGTATACCGAGTTCGACCGGATCAACCACATGCGCGACCTGTTCGATCCGCTCTCCGCAAAGTTGCAGGGCAGATATCGCAGCCGGGCGGACGACTGCTCGGCGCAGCTGCAGCGCGGCTACATCACCGCCGCCGAGCAGCAGCACTACCAGCACGGTCTCTCCCTGGCGCAGGCCCGGCTGACCGACCTTCGCTGCGGTCCGATCGAGGACCCGTTGCGCAGCGAGCTCAGCGCCGCCGACTACCAGGAGTTCCAGGAACTGCGCTACGGCACGCGTGAGCACGCCATGTTCGACCTGACCGACGGCGCGGTCAACGACCTCGACTACCGGTCGCTGGCCACCGGCCAGCGCTGGCCGCACCCCGTCGAGGCCAGTCGCGTCTACGGCAAGCCAGGCGGATACCGCATGCCCCTGTCCCTGCATCAGCAGGACGTCGAGCTGGCCGTGGAACGTGACGAGGACGGTCGGCCGCGCCGGTTCAGCGACCTGTTCGGACGGTGGCCGCGCCTGGCCAACGACGGCGGCGCGAAGGCCGACCCGGGACGTGCCATCAACTGCACCGACGTGGTCCTCTCCGTCATCGACACCTGGCTGCACGGCCGGCCGCGCGTCGCCGCGCCACGCGTCACCGACGCCTTCACGCCGCACCTGAACCCGCTCGGCGGCGAGCCGGGCGGCGCGCTGCGGATCGAGCAGGCGGTCGGCGGGCGGTTCGGCAGCCTCCTGGCCGACCAGCGCGGCAGCACCGACACCGAGTCCTGGATCGCCCGCCGGGAGGCGATCCGCACGCTGGAGAACGCGCTGCGGCAGCAGGGCCACGGCGCCGTCGCGGTGCTCGTCTACGAGCACCCGAGCGGCGCCTCCCACGCCATCACCGTGCACAACCAGCACGGCGAGGTCCTGTACGTCGACGCGCAGGACACCGAGGACCCGGTCAAGCGGAGGTTCAGCCCGGCGCCGCTGCGCATGGACGCGCTGTTGCTGGGGTCTGACGGCTACCCGGTCGACCTCGGCCTGCCCTGGGGCAACTGGTCGGCGCCGGACGACGCGCCGGCCGAACCGGGCGTCAGCGAGGTCGAGGCCACCGGCCGCCAGCGCCCGTCCGACGTGTACGCGACCCCGGAGCAGGTCGCGGCCTGGGACGAGCTGGCCGGCGGCCGCCTCGACGAGCTGGTCGCCGAGCTGAAGGCGCGCGACGACCTGACCGTCGACCAGAAGCTGCACCACCTGCGTGAGGAGCTGTTCCGCGAGGTGGCACCCGCCCCGTCCCACGTCGGCGGCGACCTGGACACCAAGAACCTGCGCTGCTACGAGTGGCAGAGCGGCGAGCTGTTCGTGCACGCCACCGCGCTGATGCTGGACTCCGCGGCCACCATCGAGATCGCGTACGAGCCCGACCAGTTCTTCACGCAGTACCGCGACGACCCGTCCGACCCGTACCTGGCCCACGCCGGGCCGATGCCCGAGGGCATGACCCGCGACCTCGCCGACAAGGCCGTGCTGTGGCGGTCGCTGTCCGGCCGCTCGACGGTCGACGTGGACCCGGCCGAGCTGGCCTCGGACGCGATCGACATGCAGGTGCGCCCGCTGCAGGGGGCGCTGGACATGCGCGAGCGGCTGATCGGCGAGTTCGGCGTCGCGCCGGACCGGATCCGGTTGTGCCACGACGACCAGCCGCGCGACGTGCACTACACGACCAGCAAGTTCCGCCGCGCCCACCTGGTCGCGCTGCCGCACGTCCGGGAGAGCGGCACGGCCGCGCGGGCTGCCATGGTCGCCGCCATGCGCGGCGAGGGCGAGCGGGGCGAGCGCCGCGACGCCCGCGCGCGGGCCCTGGCCGAGCAGGTCATCGCCCGGCACGAGCCCGACGGGCAGCCGGCGAGCTACGCGCTGCTGTGGGTGCGCCGCACCCGGGTGCCGATGGGCGCGTTCATGGACACCAAGCCGGAGCTGCTGCGCCAGACCGTGGCGCTGCTGCGCGAGGCCGACCCGGGGCGGCGCATCCTGCTCATCGGTGACGACCTGTTCGACGGGCGACCGGAGCTGCGGGCGGCGTACGAGGCCGAGGGCGCGCTCGACGGCGTCGACACCGAGACGCTGCGCCGCTTCTGGGCCGCCGACCGCCACGGCGGGCACGCCCTCGGCCAGGGTGAGCAGGCGCTGTTCCTGCACCACCTGGACAGCAGGCGCGACGTGGTCCAGATCGGCATGGAGAGCGGCGCGCTGGAGACCGCGATCGCGCTCGGCGTGCCGACGGTGTACTTCCAGGGTCGCGAGCACGTCGGCGACAAGGGCGTGCGCTGGCAGCTCTACTGGGACACCTGGGAGTACGGGCAGCGCCAAGCCGTGCTCGGCGAGGACGGGCAGCCGCAGGCCTTCGACTCGGGACGGCCGCGCACGGAGTTCACGCCGCACACCGGGCCGCTGCGGGCCCCGCTGGCCACCATCCACCGGGTCGAGTTCGGGCCGGACCTGCCCGATCCGGCCGACCGGCTCACCCCGCCCGTCGCGGTGTACCACCCGGCGACCGTGTCGGCGGTGTCCGACCGGGTCGTGCGGCTCGCCGCCGGCGAGGTGGACCTCTGGCCGCACCGGCTGGGCCGGGACTGGTCGCTGCTCGACAGCGCGTGGACGCCGTGGACCCCGGCGCAGTGGGCGGACAGCCGGTACTGCGCCGACCAGGCCGAGCGGTGGCTGCGGACCGTCCCCGGCGACATCGAGGCGGCCGCGCGCAAGTGGGACGCCATCCAGCACGCGCTCGCCGGAGTGCTGCGGCCGGAGGCGGCCGCCGCCTACCGCGAGGGCGGGCACCACACCGACGCGCCCGCGAGCACCGGGACGGCGGCGCGGCTGGCGGCGGCGTACGAGACCGCCGCTGCCGACCGGCCGCAGGCGGTGGCGGCGCACGTCAAGCAGTTGCTGACCGAGACCGAGCCGCGGCGGCAGGCCGGGCAGGAGCTGCGCCTGCTGGGGCTGGACGCGCAGGAGGTGGGCTCGCTGCGCACGGCGATCGAGCGGGCCGTCACCGCCCGCGACACCATCCGCCGGATGGAAGCGGGGCGCACCGCACCCGCCGACGGACTGCCAAATCCCCCCGACGACGTCCGTGCCCGCGAGACGCCCAGCGGATACGCCGAGGAGGTCCGCATGACGTTGGAAAGCGCTGCCTCGGGACGCGCGGACGGAGGCAACATCGCCGACGGGGCCGTCGACTCGCTGCTCGTCACGGCACCGACGCTTTCGGCCGGAGCCGATCAGCCGGCCCCGATCGCCGCCTACACCTCAGCGAGGCTCGGCGGTCCCGTCACCGTCGCCGAGATCACCGGCTCCACCGGTGCGAAGGGCCTGTCCGGCGCGCCGGTGATGCTCGCGAACGATGCGGACGGCAACCCGGTCGGCGTGGTCAAGATCTTCCCGGATGCCGAGGAGTTCGCTCGCGAGCTTTCGGCACTGCACCGCCTGCGTTCCGGCGAGTTCCGCCGCTTCCACACCGCGGAACCGCTCGGCATCGCCGTCACGCAGCAGCGGCAGGGTGTCGTCGTCTCGGCGCTCGCCGCCGGCAGGCCGCTTGACGACCTGCTCGGTGAGGTAGGCACATCCTCCGGCGCGTCCTGGACGGACTCGTTCGTCGACCTCGAACGCTCCGTCGCCGGTGTGGGCGCCGCGCTCGCCGACCTGCATACCACCGCCGAAGGCTCGGGCGGCGCGGTCGCGCGCGCATTCGTAGAACGGCACGTGGCCGTCATCCGGAAATGGACCGGCCAGGTCGTCGACACTCTGCGCGCACTGCCCGGTATGACAGTGGACCTGGATGTGCTGACCAGCCGAATCGATGAGGTGATAACGGCTGCCGATGGTGTGCGTGGACGAGCCGCCCTGGCCCATGGGGACGCGCACCCGGGCAACTTCTTCTGGCATCCGCAGCAGGGCGTGACGATCATCGACCTCCCCATGCTCCACCACTCCATGGACGAGACCGGTGGTCCGATCGGCGCCGCCGAGCGTGACCTGGCCTACTTCGACGTCAAACTGCAGGACTTCGGCGTGGACCTCGGGCTCAAGCCAGAGGAGCTGGCCCATCTGCGCAGGACCTTCTGGAACGCGTACCGCGACACCGGCGGTCCCGAGCCGGACCCGGCTCTGATGCGACTGTTCGGCGTGCGCGGCGCGGTACACGTCCTCAAGGAGGTGCCCTACCGGGTGCCCCACGACGCGCCTCGGCGCAATGAGTTGTTGCAGGCGATGCTGGAGTCGAAGCTCGGCCCGTTGCTGGAGGTGCTGAAATGGAACAGGTGATCGTCGCCTCTGACACGACGCCGGTCTGGTCGGTGGAGCTGCCGTTCGAGAACGGGTCGCTCTACCAGGACGGAGCCGGCGGGTGCCTCATCGCGACCGAGACAGCGATCGCCGCGATCACCGTCGACGGACGGCTGCGCTGGTCGCATGAGGTGCCCTACTACTACAGCCGGGAACCCCTGGTTCGCGACGGGCACATCCACCGCATCGAGGACGGGCACATCGTCACGCGTAGCCTCGCGACCGGGCTACCCGTCAGCTCCTTCCCGATAGGCCCGGACGTGTACTCGCTCGACTTCGACCCGTGGGGCGGCTTCGTCTTCCGCGAGGTCCCCCGCGTGGGCGAGGGCAGACTGCGGAGCGCCACCGCAGACGGGGACGCGCGATGGACCGTGGCCATGCCCCACCTCAGCGACGCCCGCCGTCTCAAGCTCCTCGGCGACCTGGTCGTCACCGACGTGGACTCCCGCTTGCACGCCTACGACCGGGACGGCCGGCTGCGCTGGGTCACCTGGCCGCACCTGTGGCTCACCGACCCCGATCCGGCCGCGGTGCCCCCCGCGAGGAAACACGACGACGTCACCGACCTGCTCGACTACGACGGCGACCGGCTGCTGACCCGCTGGGACTGGTCGGACGGCGGCGGCTACTACCTGATCGACGAGTTCGGCCGGTCCACCTCTCACATCACGACCAGGCAGGTGCGGCCCCCGCTCGCCGTGCTGGCCGGCGAGGGTGTTCCGACGAGGCTCGCCATGCAGGGGCCGCATCGGCAGGAGCAGCGCGTGTTCACGTACACGGTCTGGATGATCGAAGGCGACGGGGTCGTCTGGACGCACGAGCTGGGCGTCGCGCCGACCCGGTTGCGGCCGGGCGCGGGCGGCAGCCTGCTCGTGTCGAGCACTCCCACGCAGCGGCGCTGGGACACGTACCACTGGCTCAAAACGCTATGGCACGAGACGTTCGTGCGCTGCCTGGAGCCGGATGGCACCACCCGCTGGACCTGGTACGCCCCGGGCATCATCACGCTGGGCCCGCTCGCCCTGACCGACGGCATCGTCGTCGCCGCAGCGGGCGGCAAGCTGTACGCCCTACCGGCCTGATCCGCTCCGACGCCGTCACGGCGCTCGGCACCGCGCCTGTCGGCCCCGGGTGTCAGGATGCGCCGCATGGAACCGATGAAGATCGTGCAGGCGCTCTGGGACCGCATGCAGGCACGCGACTGGACCGGCCTGACCGAGCTGCTCGCCGAGGACCTGGTGGTCGAGTGGCCGGTCAGCGGGGAGCGGATCGTGGGACGGGCGAACTACGTGGCCGTCAACGCGGAGTACCCGGAGGGCTGGACGATCCGCGTCCTGCGGATCGTGGCCGACGGCGCGACGGTGGTGTCCGAGGTGGAGGTCCCGCACGAGAGCATGGGCGTGCACCGCGCGGTGTCGTTCTGGACCGTGCTGGACGGCCGGATCATCGACGGCCGCGAGTACTGGACGCAGCCCGGCGCCGACCCGTCACCGCAGTGGCGCGCCGCCTACGTGGAACCGATCTAGCGGGGGGTCAGTCGGCGGCCCGCGCCGCGTCGTAGCGGGCGCGGGCCTGCCGCACGTCGTCCATGCGTTCCTGCGTCCACACGCCCAGCGCTCGGACCTGCGTGGCGGCCTCGCGCCCCATGTCGGTGAGGGAATAGTCGACGCGCGGCGGGATGACCGGCTTCGCGTCGCGGTGCACCATGCCGTCGCGTTCGAGGGTCTGCAGCGTCTGGGTGAGCATCTTCTCGCTGACCCGGCCGACGGCACGGCGCAGCTCGCCGAACCGGCGCGGGCCGTCCAGCAGCTCGATCAGCACCAGGACACCCCACCGGCTGGTGACGTGCTCCAGGACGAGCCGGTACGGGCACAGCGCTTCGGCCGAGCTGGTGGAGACACTTACCGCCATACCAGTACCTTACTTCGAAGTGGGTACTGATCAAACGGTTAGCGAGCGCCTAGGGTGGATCGCAGAACCGTTTGACAAGGAGATATCCGTTATGAGCGTTGTCGTCACCGGGGCCACCGGCCAGCTGGGCGGGCACGTCATCGAAGGTCTGCTGGCGCGGGTGCCGGCCGGCCAGGTCACCGCCGTCGTCCGGGACCGGGAGAAGGCCGCCGCGCTGGCCGCGCAAGGGGTGCGGCTGCACGTCGGCGACTACGACACCCCGGCCACGTTCGCGGGGGCGTTCGCGCCCGGCGACCGGGTGCTGCTCGTCTCGGGCAGCGAGGTCGGCAAGGACCGGGTGGCCCAGCACCGGGCGGTGATCGAGGCGGCCGCGGCGGCCGGCGTCGCGCTGCTGGCGTACACCAGCGCGCCGGGGAGCCTGACCGCGGCGCTGGCCGACGACCACCGGGCCACCGAGCACGTGCTGCTCGGCGCCGGGGTGCCCTACACGCTGCTGCGCAACAACTGGTACCACGAGGTGATCACCGGGAACCTGGCCCCGGTGCTGGCGCACGGCGCGGTGGTCCAGGCGGCCGGTGACGGGCGGATCGCGTCCGCGTCACGGGCCGACTACGCGGCGGCGGCCGTCGCGGTGCTGACCGGCGACGGCCACGAGAACCGGACGTACGAGCTCAACGGCGACACCGCGTGGAGCTACGCCGAGTACGCCGCCGAGCTGAGCCACCAGACCGGCCGGGAGATCGTCTACCGGAACGTCACGCCCGACGCGTACCGGGACATCCTGATCGGCGCGGGCCTGCCGGAGATGTTCGCGACGATCCTCGCCGGTGTCGACGTGTCGGTGGCCAAGGGCGAGCTGGCCGGCACCGGCGACGACCTGTCCCGGCTGATCGGCCGCCCGACCACGCCGCTGGCCGACGCCGTGACCGCGGCGCTGAAGGGCTGACCCGGGTCCGGGGCGGCGACCGGCCTAGTCCTCGTACGCCTCGGGCTCCTCGGCCTCCTGGATCACCTCGGCCTGTCCCCGGCCCTTCCGGTCGGTGATCTTGAACAGGGCCGCCACCTCGCCGGGGTTCAGCCGACGGTGGCGGCCCGCCTTCAGGTCGCCCAGCTTGATCGGGCCGATGGCGGTACGCACCAGCCGCTGCACCGGGAAGCCGACGTGGTCGAACATGCGCCGCACGATCCGGTTGCGCCCCTCGTGCAGCACCACCTCGACCAGCGCCTGCTTGTCGATGGCCTGCTTGAGGCGGTAGTCGTCGAGCTTGGCGAAGCCGTCCTCCAGCTGCACCCCGGCCATCAGCTCGCGGCCGACCACGCGCGGCAGCGGCCCGATCAGCTCGACCAGGTACGTCTTCGGCACCTCGTACGACGGGTGCATCAGCTTGTGTGCGAGGCCGCCGTCGTTGGTCAGCAGCAGCAGGCCCTCGGAGTCGGCGTCGAGCCGGCCCACGTGGTAGACGCGGGTGTTCAGGTTGCCGAGGTAGTCGGCGACCGCCTCGCGGCCCTTGTCGTCGGCCATCGTCGACACGACGCCGCGCGGCTTGTTCATGGCCAGGTAGACCAGGTTCGTGTCGGTGACGATGCGCTGGCCGTCGACGTGGATCACGTCGCTGATCGGGTCGGCCTTGTCGCCGAGCTTGGCGACCTTGCCGTTGACGGTGACCCGCCGCGCCGCGATCAGCTCCTCGCTGGCCCGGCGCGAGGCCACCCCGGACTGGGCCAGGATCTTCTGGAGACGCTCAGCGCCCTCGGTCATGGCATCAGCGCTGTTCATCTGCGATCTCCTCGACGTTGTCCGGCAGGAACGGGGCCAGCGGCGGCAGCTGGGAGACCGAGTCAAGGCCCAGTTTCTCCAGGAACAGGCTGGTCGTGCGGTAAAGGTGTGCGCCCGACTCGGGCTCCGTGCCGCACTCCTCGATCATGCCCCGGGTGACCAGGGTACGGATCACGCCGTCACAGTTGACGCCGCGGATCGCCGAGATGCGCGAGCGGGTGACCGGCTGCTTGTACGCCACCACGGCCAGCGTCTCCAGCGACGCCTGAGTGAGCCGCAGCTGCTGCCCGTCCAGCACGAAGCGCTCGACGTACGGCGCGAACGCGGCACGGGTGTACAGCCGCCAGCCGCCAGCCGCCCGGCGCAGGTCGAAGCCCCGGTTCTGGCGGGTGTACGCGGCCGACAGGTCGATCAGCGTGCCCGCGACCAGCTCGGCGGGCACCTCCAGCACCTCGGCCAGGGTGATCTCGCTGACGGGCTCGTCGACCACCAGCAGGATCGCCTCCAGCGCCGGGATCAGCTCGTCGGCGGCCAGTCCGGGCGGCGGCGCGGCGAGTTTCGACGACGCGACCGCCATGGCCGCCTCACCGCTGTCGTCCGGCGCGTCCACGTCGAAGTCTCCGCCGACCGGCGTACCCAACGCCTCGGCCAGCTCCTCCACCGCATCGGCCGCGGCGTCGCCCGACTCGACCGCGTCGGCCGCGGGGTCTACCGGCGCCGCCACGTCGTCGTGCACCGCAGCCTCGTCGGTAACAGCAGTCCCCTCCACGACGACACGCTCGTCGGTAACAGCGGCCTCATCCGCCGCTGCAGGCTCAGCCACGACGTCGTCGTGCGAGGCGACAGACTCGGTCTTGAGAGACTCCACGCCGGTCGGCTCGGCGGCAGCGGCTTCCGTGTCCGGATCGGCCGGCTCGCCGCCGTCTTCGAACGCAGCCTCCCCGAACGCCGGAGCGCCCTCCCCGAAAGCCGCGCGGCTCTCGTCGGTCACGTCGTCCATCGGCCCGGCCAGGTCGTCCGGCCCGCACTCGACAGTGTCCAGGTCCGGGTCGGCCGGCTCGGGTGCCTCGGCGCGGACGTCCACATCCTCGACCGGCTCCTGCGACGGCACGACCGCAGCCACGGCGTCCGGCTCGACGGCGCCCTCCGGCTCGACGGGCGCGATCAAGGGCTCCGCCGTGACCTCGATGCGTGCGTCGTCGGCGAGCACCGTTCCGTCTCCCGGGCCGGTCTGCTCAGCGTCGAGAAGGTGCTCTTCCTCGACTGGATCAGTTGAGGCGGTGCTCTTGCTCTCCTCGGGGGCGGGGGTGCGGGCCCATGGGGGAACCCAGGCCGCGGCCTGCTGTTCCAGTGACTCGTTGTCAGTCATCTTCGTTCTCCCCCACCTCGACCGGCTCCCCTGCCGGTGCCGCCGGCCCGTCCGTGCTCGACGCCCCCGGATCGTCCGGATCATCGTCCGGCTCGTCGTCCTCGTCCGCGTCGCCGTCGTCGGGCGTCCGGGCGGCGCGCGCCTGTTCGGCGGCCAGCGCCTGCTTCGCCTCGTCGTCGCCGTCGTAGTCGTCGACCGCCAGGTCGCCCCCGGCCGCGTCGCCGCCGGTCCAGGACACGGTCAGCTCGCCGAGCGCCTGCTGCTGGTCGAAGGCGACCAGGCCCTCCCGGTACAGCTCCAGCAGAGCCAGGAACCGGGCCACCACTTCCAGGGTGTTCTCGCAGTCCTCGGTGAGCTCGCGGAACGTGGCGGTGCCCAGCTCGAACAGCCGGGCGCGCAGCAGCTCGGCATGCTCGCGCACGCTGACGCGGACCTGGTGGATGTGCGCGACGGAGACCGTCGGCGGTGCCGCCTTGGGCAGGAACGCCTTGAGCGCGAGCTTGGCCAGCCGGTCCGGCCCGATGCCGAGCACCAGGTCGGGCAGCGCCTCGGCGTACTGCGCCTCCAGGGAGACCGACCGGGGCCAGCGCTTGGCGCCGTTGACCTCCAGGTCGGCGATGAACGCGGCGGCCTGCTTGAACGCGCGGTACTGCAGGAGGCGGGCGAAGAGCAGGTCGCGGGCCTCCAGCAGGGCCAGGTCCTCCTCGCTCTCCACCTGGGCGGCGGGCAGCAGCCGGGCCGCCTTCAGGTCGAGCAGGGTGGCGGCGATGACCAGGAACTCGCTGGCCTCGTCGAGGTCCCAGTCCTTGCCCATGGCGCGGATGTGGGCGATGAAGTCGTCGGTGACCCGATGCAGCGCCACCTCGGTGACGTCGAGCTTGTGCTTGCCGATGAGCTGCAGCAGCAGGTCGAACGGACCCTCGAAGTTGGTGAGCCGCACGGTGAAGCGGCCGGAACCGGACGGTTCAGCCGACTGCTCGCCGGCCTGCTCGGCCGTCACCACGGGATCGCTCACGTCGCACAGTATCCCAGCAGCTCAGTTCCCGACCGCAGGCCGGTCGGCCACTGATCAGCGACGGGCGGCCTCGGCCGCGATCACTTCGCGCGCGAGCTGCCGGTAGTTGCGGGCGCCCGACGAGGCGGGATCCAGCGACGTGATCGGCGCGCCGGCCACGGTCGACTCCGGGAACTTCACCGTCTTGGTGATCACGGTCTGGTACACCTTGTCGCCGAACGCCTCGACGACGCGCTGCAGCACCTGGCGGCAGTGCGTGGTGCGGCTGTCGTACATCGTCGCCAGGATGCCTTCGAGCTCCAGGTCGAAGTTGAGCCGCTCGCGAACCTTGTCGATGGTGTCCAGCAGCAGGGCCACGCCGCGCAGGCTGAAGAACTCGCACTCCAGCGGGATGAGCACGCCGTGCGCGACGGTCAGCGCGTTGATGGCGAGCAGGCCCAGCGACGGCTGGCAGTCGATGAGGATGTAGTCGTACTCCTTGCGCACCGTCTTCAGCACGCGGGCCAGCGCCATCTCGCGGGCGACCTCGTTGACGAGCTGGATCTCGGCGGCCGACAGGTCGATGTTGGCCGGGAGCAGGTGCAGGCCCGCGACGTCGGTCTTGATGATGACGTCCTCGGCGGTCACGTCGTCCTGCATGAGCAGGTTGTAGACGGACAGGTCGAGGTTGTGCGGGTTGACGCCCAGGCCGACGGACAGCGCGCCCTGCGGGTCGAAGTCGACGAGCAGGACCTTGCGGCCGTACTCGGCCAGGGCGGCGCCGAGGTTGATGGTGGTCGTGGTCTTGCCCACGCCGCCCTTCTGGTTGGCCATGGCGATGATCCGGGCGGGCCCGTGCCGGTCGGTCGGCATCGGCTCCGGGATCTCCCTGCGGGCGGTGTAGGCGGAAGGATCCGCCGGACCCAGGTCAGCGCCGAGGTCCAAGCGGGACTGTTCCGCCCGCAGCGTCGAGGTCCATGCCTCCGCGCGCCCGTTGCCTGCCATCTCCGCTACGCCCTTCCCGACGACATCCGTCCGGCCGGATGAGGCGCCGTCGTGAGTGGGCCATCAGCTCCCCGACCGGCCGCATGCGTGTCGTCGTCGTCCGACTGTACGTCACCGACGCGGTCGGCGTACCGCCACGCCTCGGCGTGTCTTCACGATCCGGCACCAGCCCGGTCACCGCAAGCGGAAGCCCGGGTCGTGATACGACGATGCCGGTGGCGCGCGGGCGCCACCGGCATCGGGAAAACGCTGGTCAGAGCAGCGAGTCGACGTCCACGGCGGTGAGGCCGTGCGCCTCGGCCACCGGGCCGTAGGTGATCTCGCCGGCGTGGGTGTTCAGGCCCAGCTTCAGCGCCGGGTCGCGGCGCAGCGCCTCCTGCCAGCCGTGGTTGGCCAGCTCGACCGCGTACGGCAGGGTGACGTTGGTCAGCGCGTAGGTGCTGGTGTGCGGGACCGCGCCGGGCATGTTGGCGACGCAGTAGAAGACCGACTCGTGCACCTTGTAGACCGGGTTGGCGTGGGTGGTCGGGTGCGAGTCCTCGAAGCAGCCGCCCTGGTCGATCGAGATGTCGACGAGCACGCTGCCCGGCTTCATCCGGGACACCAGCTCGTTGCTGACCAGGGTCGGGGCCTTCGCGCCGGGCACCAGCACGGCGCCGATGACGAGGTCGGCCTCCAGGACCGCGCGCTCCAGCTCGAACGCGTTCGACATGACCGTGCGGACCTGGCCGCCGAACTGCTGGTCGACCTCGCGCAGCTTCTTGATGTTCTTGTCCAGCACGGTGACCTCGAAGGCCAGGCCGTGGGCGATGGTGGCGGCGTTGAGGCCGGACACGCCCGCGCCGATCACGACGGCCTTGGCCGGGCGCACGCCGGGCACGCCGCCGGGCAGCACGCCCCGGCCGCCCGCGAAGCGCATCAGGTGGTACGCGCCGACCTGCGGGGCGAGCCGGCCCGCGACCTCGCTCATCGGGGCGAGCAGCGGCAGCTGGTGGTCCGCGGTCTCCACGGTCTCGTACGCGATGCCGGTGACCTTCTGGGTCATCAGGGCGTCGGTGCACTCCTTGGAGGCGGCCAGGTGCAGGTACGTGAAGAGCACCTGACCCTCGCGCATGCGGTGGTACTCCTCGGCGATGGGCTCCTTGACCTTCAGCACCAGCTCGGCCTGCGCCCACACCTCGTCGGCGGTGGAGAGGATCTGCGCACCCGCCGCCGTGTACTCCTCGTCCGTGATGGACGAGCCGAGCCCGGCGCCGGTCTCGATGACGACGTCGTGGCCGTTGCGGACGAACTCGTGCACGCCCGCCGGGGTGATCGCCACCCGGTACTCGTGGTTCTTGACCTCGCGTGGGATACCGACCTTCACGACTGCACCTTCCTCGATCCTGCGCTGCGGGAGCGCCCGCGGCGCCGTTGCCGCTGGTCTACCCCCCGCGGCGGCAGTCTAGGCCCGCACCGCGGACCCGAGCGCCTGACACAGTGCAAGCTGATGGCTCACCGGCCTGACACTGTGTTCACGCGCGACACCACCGCCTCGCGGCGTTACCAAGGATAGTCGCGAATCGGATATTTACCGCCAACCGCCCTGGGCTAGGCCGACCCGGGCAGCGGGGCGTCGGCCGGGCGCAGGTCCTTGAAGCCGGTGTCGCGGGCGCGGGCCGCGGCGAGCAGGCCCCCCACGGCGGGACCGTTGGCGATACGGCCGTCGAAGACCATGGCCAGCGCGTCGTCCAGCGGGACGAGCTCGACTGTGAGGTCGGCCTCCTCGTCGGCGCGGTCGTGGCGCTCGCCGTCGGGGACCGGCGTCAGGTCGCGGGCGAGGAACACCCGGATCAGCTCGTCGGAGCAGCCCGGCGTGGTGAACATGTCCACCAGCAGGTCGATCCGGCCCGCGACGAGGTCGGCCTCCTCGGCCAGCTCGCGCAGCGCCGCGGCGGCCAGCCCCTCGCCCTGCACGTCGATCAGGCCCGCGGGCAGCTCCCACAGGTAGCGGCCGACCGGATGCCGGTACTGCCGGACCAGCACCACCCGGTCGTGGTCGTCGAGCGCCACCACGCCCACCGCGCCGACGTGGCGCACCACGTCCCGCGCCGCGACCTCGCCGCCGGGCATCACCACCTGGTCGGTGGCGACCCGGAAGATCCGTCCGGCGTACCGCTCGGTGCTGCCGACGACCTCGTACACCCTGCCTCCTGGTCCACAAAAGACGACGCCGGCCGTGGGAACGCGTCCCACGACCAGCGTGTCGTCCGGTCTCAGCGCTTGGCCGCCACCGGTTCGGCCGCCTCGGTGACACCGGGCAGCTGGTCGGCCTGAGCATAGGCGATCGCCGCTCCCACCAGACCCGAGAACAGCGGGTGCGGGTGCGTCGGCCGGCTCTTCAGCTCCGGGTGCGCCTGCGTGGCCACGAAGTACGGGTGCAGCTCCCGGTCCAGCTCGACGAACTCGACCAGCCGGCCGTCCGGCGAGGTGCCGGAGATCTGCAGGCCCGCCTTGGCCAGCGCCGGCCGGTAGGCGTTGTTGACCTCGTACCGGTGCCGGTGCCGCTCGCTGACCTCGGTGGCGCCGTACACCTCGGCCACGATCGAGCCGGGCGCGAGCTTCGCCGGGTAGGCCCCCAGCCGCATGGTGCCGCCCAGGTCGCCCTTGCCCGCGACGATGTCCTCCTGGTCGGCCATGGTCGAGATGATCGGGTCAGAGGTCTGCTCGTCGAACTCCAGCGAGCTGGCCTTGGCGACCCCGCCCACGTGCCGGGCCACCTCGATGGCCATGCACTGCAGGCCCAGGCACAGGCCCAGGGTCGGGATGCGGTTCTCGCGGGCGTACCGGACCGCGCCGATCTTGCCCTCGATGCCGCGCACGCCGAAGCCGCCCGGGATCACCACGCCGTCGACGTGCGCGAGCGCCTTGGCCGCGCCCTCGGCGGTCTGGCAGTCGTCGCTGGGCACCCACTTGAGCTTCACCTTGGCGCGGTGGCCGAACCCGGCCGCGCGGATCGCCTCGGACACCGACAGGTACGCGTCGGGCAGGTCGATGTACTTGCCGACCAGCGCGATCGTCACCTCGTGCACCGGGTGGTGCACCCGCTCCAGCAGGTCGTCCCAGGCGGTCCAGTCCACGTCCCGGAACGACAGGCCCAGCCGGCGCACCACGTACGCGTCCAGGCCCTCGCGGTGCAGCACCTTCGGGATGTCGTAGATGCTCGGCGCGTCCGGCGCCGACACGACCGCCTCGGTGTCCACGTCGCAGTAGAGGGCGAGCTTGCTCTTCATGCTGGCCGGGATCTCCCGGTCGGACCGGCAGACCAGCGCGTCGGGCTGGATGCCGATGTTGCGCAGGGCCGCCACCGAGTGCTGGGTCGGCTTCGTCTTCAGCTCGCCCGACGGCGCCAGGTACGGCACCAGCGAGACGTGCAGGTAGAAGCAGTTGTCCCGGCCCACGTCGTGGCGGATCTGCCGGATCGACTCCAGGAACGGCAGCGACTCGATGTCGCCGACCGTGCCGCCGACCTCGGTGATCACCACGTCCGGGGTGCGGCCGTGCTCGTCCGGCTCGGCCATGGCCCGGATCCGGTGCTTGATCTCGTTGGTGATGTGCGGGATCACCTGGACGGTGTCGCCCAGGTACTCCCCGCGCCGCTCCTTGGCGATCACCGCCGAGTAGATCTGGCCGGTGGTGACGTTGGCCTTAGCCGACAGGTCCCGGTTGAGGAAGCGTTCGTAGTGCCCGACGTCGAGGTCGGTCTCGGCACCGTCCTCGGTCACGAAGACTTCGCCGTGCTGGAAGGGGTTCATGGTGCCCGGATCCACGTTCAGATAGGGATCGAGCTTCTGCATGACCACCCGCAGACCACGAGCGGTGAGAAGATTGCCGAGGCTGGAGGCGGTTAGTCCCTTGCCCAGCGAGGAGGCCACGCCTCCGGTGACGAAAATATGTTTGGTCGTCCGCGCTGCTACCACGGGGTTTCACCCTAACACGGCCTCGGCGTTCATCCGCGGGCTACGTCGCCGAAACCGTCCCCGGGGTGTCGGCGGTCACCGCGGCGGGCTCCTCGACGACGCGGGTGCGGTCGGCGGCGTGCCCGAGGACCCGCATCGCGCCCAGCGTGAGGATGGGCACCGCCGTCGCGGCCGCGGCGCCGGCCACGTTGAGCGCCGAGCCGCCGAGCAGGCCGCCCACGATCGAGGCGAGGATGATCCCGGCCACCGCGGCCCGGATCGGCGGGTAGATGCCGTAGAGGCGCTTCAGGCCGCCCCAGGGTCGCATCAGCACGACCCACAGGAAGACCGCGGAGACCAGCGCCAGCACGGTCAGCGGGCTGGTCACCAGGGCGATGCGGTTGGCGTTGCCGAGCCGGCTCAGCGTCAGCCCGGAGGTGCCGTCGACGAGCTGGCTGATGAAGCGCCCGAGGCTGCCCTGCTGCTCGACCGGCTGGCGTACGTCGACCAGCGCGAAGGCGACGGTCGCCACCGCGCCGACGCCGACGGCCACGGCCAGCCGCTTGAAGGTCAGGAAGCCGCCCGGGCACAGGGCCGCGGTCAGGCACACCCCGGCGGTGAGCGCCACCGCGCCGCCCGCGTCGGCGCCGAGCGCCGGGATGCCCACCAGCAGCACGCCCGCCGTGCCGATCGCGGCGACCAGCAGCGGCCGGTTGCGGTGCGGCACGAGGTAGCACAGCGTGCCCGCGGTGAGCAGCACCCCGGCGAAGAACACGCCCATGCCGACCAGCCCGATGCCGGAGTAGCGCAGGCCCTCCAGGGCTGAGTAGCCCGCCACCCCGTTGAGCTGGAGCCGAGCGCCGGTGAGCAGGTCGAGACCGACCACCGTCGCGGCGATGGCGGCGACCATCCCGACCGGGCCGAGGGTGCGCGTACGGAACAGCGGCAGCCGGACCGTGACGAAGGTGAGCAGCAGGGTGATACCGGCGGTGACCAGGCCGAAGATCAGCCCACGGCGGCCGAAGCGCCACCACGGCACGATGCCGGCGATCAGCGCCGCGGGCAGCGCCAGGGAGGCACCGGTCAGCAGCACCTCCAGCAGCCGCACCAGGCGCTGCGGGGGCGGGGTCGGCCCCGTCGGCCCGGCATGGCGGTAGCTGCGCCGCAGCAGCGGCACCACGGCCGCGAACAGCCCGATCTGCACCAGCGCCAGCAGCCAGAAGAACCAGGCCGAGACGGTACGCGCGGCGGCGGCGCGCCGGTCGGCGTCGGTGCCCGCCGCGGTCGCCTGCCCCAGGTCGGTCGGGCGACCGTCGGCCAGCACCGCCGGGTGCCCCGCCATGATCTTCTTCGGGACCTCGCGGCCGAGCATAGTCAGCGCCGTCGGCGCCAGGTCCACCAGCTGCAGGTAGCCGGCGCGGCTGGTGGTGGCCGAGGTCAGGTAGCCGCCCTGCCAGCCCGGCCCGTCGGCGATCACCGCGTGCAGCCGCGAGCTGCGGTCGGTGTCGGCGACGCCGGCGACCAGCAGCGTCGAGTTCTTCGGGCGGGCCGCCAGCACCTGCCCGAGCTGCTTGTCCACGGCTGCGGCCTGCTTGAGCCGCTGCTGCGGGGTGCGGCCGTCGATCGCGCCCAGGTCCACGATGCTGAGCAGGCACTCGCCGAGCGCCTTGGTGCCGTCCTTGCCGGCGGGCAGCGCGGGGAAGTACCGGTCGACCCGGCCGAACGAGCGGGCCGCGGCCACCGCCGCGCCCTCCCCGACCGCGGCCGTGCAACGCACCGACTCGGCCAGCGCACCGGGCACCGTGCCGTACGGCAGCTCGCGCTGGCGCTCCACGACGGCCTCCTGGTCGGGCAGGAACGCCCCGAACGCGTCGGGCTGCTCGATCGGCACGTCCAGCTTCGGGCACTGCTCGGCCAGGTCCGGGTCCTGCCGCAGGTCGGGCTCCCCCGGCTCCTCGTCGATGCCGGTGCGCTCGGCGTAGTTGCCCGCGCCCAGCGTCAGCCAGCCGTCGGCCGGGCAGGTCGGCACGTGCGCGGAGCGGGTCGACAGGGACCCGATCGAGCCGCGCTCGGCCAGCCGCCACAGGTTCGGCGTACGGTCGGCGTCGATGTCGTCCCAGCGCAGGCCCGCCGCACCGGCGATGACCACGTAGTCGGCCTCGTCGTCCTCGACGGGCGCGGCGGCGGGCACCGCGGCGGCCGGGCGGGACAGCGCGGGCAGGGCCAGGCCGAGCAGCGCCAGCATGATCAGGGCGAGGGCCAGGAGGGGCGGCCGGCGGAGCATCAGACGCGCCCCGTGCTGCCGAGCGCGGTCAGCTCGGCGTAGACGGCACGGACGCCGTCCACGGTCGCCTGCTCGTCGGGCCAGGTCGCGGCCTGCGCGAGGCCGCGCTCGCCCAGCCGGGCGCGGGCCTGCTCGTCGCCGAGCAGCTTGCGCACGGCGGCGTCCAGGCCGTCCGGGTCGCTCGGCTCGATCAGGTGCGCGCCGTCGCCGACCAGCTCCGGAATGCCGCCGACGGCGGTGGCGATCAGCGGCAGCCCGCCGCTCAGCGCCTCCTGCGCGAACAGCTGCCGGGCCTCCCAGACGCTGGTGACCACGGCGAGGTCGGACGCGGCGATCAGGTCGCCGATGTCGTTGCGGTGGCCGAGCAGGGTCACCGGGGCGCGCAGCTGCGAGATCTGCGCGGCGAGGTCGAGGTAGGCGGGGCCTTCGCCCGCGATCAGCACCCGCGGCATCGGGGACATGTCCCGCCACCGCGCCGCGACCGAGACCAGCATGTCGTACGCCTTCTGCGGGTGCAGCCGGCCCACCGACAGCACCACCGGCACCCCGTCGGCGACGCCGAGGCCCGAGCGGATCGCGGCCCGGCTGCGCCGGGTGCGCCGCAGCTTCGGCGCGGCGACCGGGGCCAGCCGCGCGTCGACCGCGCCCACCGCCTTCGCGCGGGCCACCAGGTCGCTGGAGGCGCCCAGGGTGACCGCGGAGGCGCGCGCCACGATCCGCTCCACCAGCGTGTGCACCCGGCCGCGCAGGCCGGCCCGCAGCGGGGCGTTGTGCCAGGTGGTCACCAGCGGGCAGGTGGGCCGGGCCAGCGCCGCGGCGAGCCCGGCGCGCAGCCCGTGCGCGTGCAGCACGCCGGGGCGGGCCGCGAGCAGGTGCTGGCGCAGCGCGCGTACCGCCCGCATGTCACTGGGGTGCAGCTCGGCGGGGATCTCCACCGGGTGGAAGCGGGCGCCGCGGTCGGTGAACCGGAAGTGCTCCTCGGTGTCGGCCGGGCCGCACACGGTCACCTCGCAGCCGGCCCGCGACAGGCCCTCGGCCAGGCCGGCCACGTGCTGGCCGATCCCGCCCGTGCTGGAGGCGAGCAGCAGCACGACACTGCCGTTCCATTCGGTCCCCGTGGTCAACGGTCCTCCCGCATCTCGCCCGCGCATGCCGCGTCCGGTCAGCCGCGCCGGCGGCTCACCCTGTCGAGCAGTGGACGCAGGTCCGGCAGGTCGAGCAGGGCGCAGACGATCAAAAAGACTACAAGCGACACGCCACCGGACAGCATGCCCTGTCCGGCCAGAGCAATGATGCCTGGGGTGTCGGACGCCACGGCGTGTCCCGCCTCCGCCCCCGCCACACCGCCCGCCAGCGCCGCCACGGAACCGGCCAGAGCCGCCCGGAGCAGGCCGGACAGGGCGGCACCGCCCGTCCGGGCACGGACCGCCAGGGCGAGCAGCACCGCCATCACGAGCATCCCGATCGAGTTGGCCGCGCCCAGCGCCGCGGCCCGCTGCCCGTCCGGCAGCGTCCGCGCCAGCACCAGCGCCGCGCCCAGCGCGACCGCCCAGCCGCCCGACACGCCCAGCGCGGCCAGCCGGTTCGCACCGACGGCGTACAGCGTGCGCTGGTGCAGCGCGGCCAGGCCGTAGCCGAGCAGGCCCGGCGTGAAAGCGATCACAGCCGTGGCCAGCGCCCGGCTCCGGTCGGGGTCGCCGTCGGCCAGGAACGCCGCGGCGGGGTGCGCCACGGCGGCCAGCCCGGCCGCGCCGAGCCCGCTGAGCAGCAGCACCGCCCGGCCCGTACGCGCCGTGGTCAGCCGCAGCGTGGCCGTGTCGGCGGTGGCGTGCGCCGTGGCGATGGCCGGGTACGCCGCGGTCGCCGCGGGCACCGCCAGCACCGCCCACGGCAGCAGGTAGAGCGTCTGCGCGAGGTTGTAGACCGCGTTGGTGGCCGCCCCCGGCTCCAGCGCCAGCCGGATCGTCACCAGCAGCGCGATCTGCTGCGCCGCGACCGTGGCCACGCCCGCCGCGGCGAGCCCGCCGACGCGGCGGCGCTGTCCGGGGTCGATCACGAACGTCGGGCGCAGGCCCAGCCGCAGCCGGCTCACCGGGATCACCAGGCACAGCGAGAGCACCACCACACCCAGCGTGGTGCCCACCGACAGGATCGCCAGCTCCCCGCCGGACACCGTCGCCACCGCCGGCACCCGCCCCGCCTGCACCGCGAACAGCACGTACGCGCCCATCACGGTGAGGCTCGACAGCAGCGGCGCCAGCACCGGCCACGCGAAGCGCCGGTGGGCGTGCAGCACACCGGTGAGCACGATGCCGATGCCGTAGAGCGGCAGCTGCGGCGCGAACACCCGCAGCATGGACGCGCCCGCGTCGTGCAGGGCCGGGGCCGCGTCCGGCTGCAGCAGGCCCATCACCGCCCCGGCGCCGAACCACAGCAGCACCGCCAGCGGCACCAGCACGGCCAGGGTCCAGGTCAGCAGCGCCGACACGGTACGGCGTACCTGGTCGCGGTCACCGGCCGCCAGCGGCCCGGCCAGCAGCGGCACCACCAGGCCGGCCAGCGCGCCGCCCGCGACGATCTCGAAGATGATGTTCGGAATGGTGTTGGCGGCCAGGTACACGCCGCCGAGGTCGTCGACGCCGACCGTCTGGGAGAACACCAGGGTGCGGCCGAACCCGGCCAGCCGGCTCAGCACCGTCAGCGCCGCGATCATCGTCGCGGCACCGGCTATCCGCGCCGCAGCCGGGCCGCGGCCCGCCGGCGCGACCCTGTCGTCAGCGGTCACGGTCATTTCTGCGTACTGCGCGGCGCCCGTGCTCGCGGTCGCGGCTTGCCCTGCGCGGCCTCCCCGGCCGTGGCGTTGGGCGCGGCGTCCGTCGGGTGGTCCGTCTCCGCGGCGGCGGCACCCTGCTCGGCCTGCTGCTGCGGCGTCGCCTTGCGCGCCCGGCGCCCGGCGGCACCTCGCCCGGCGGTCGACTGCGGCGCGGCAGCACCGCTGGAAGGCACGTCGACACTCTCGGCAGCACCCTGCGGCGCGGAACCAGCCTCGGCGACCGGCTGCGCTGCAACGGCACCGCTGGAGGGCACGTCAGCACTCCCGGCAGTGCGCTGCGGCGCGGAACCGCCCTCGGCGACCAGCTGCGGCGCGGCAGGACCGCCGGGGGTCTCGGCCGACGCGTCGGTCACCGGCGGTCGCGCGCCGGTCCGTGACGGCGCGGCATCCTGCGCGACCGGCAGGTTCTGCGCCGGCAGCCGCGCGGGCTGCGCCGCCGGGATGCGGCCCCAGGCGTCGATCTCGCGCAGCACCGGGGTGCGTTCGATGACCTTGGTGAAGCTGACCTTCTCGCTGGCCAGGGTGAGCGCGCCGATACCGGTCAGCAGCGCGGCCCGGCCGAACAGGCCGGTGCGGGCGGTGGCGGCCACGCCCAGCAGCGCGCCGAGCGCGTTGGCGCCCGAGTCGCCGAGCATGATCTCCTCGCCGAGGTCGTCGGGCAGCAGCCCGGCGCTCGCACCGACCGGACCGGCGGCCAGGCCGCCCGCACGGGTGGCGGTCAGCGGCACGCCGACCAGCACGCCCGCCTTGAGCGCCCGGCCGGGACGCAGGTCGAGCAGGTTGAACAGGTTTGCGCTGCCGGCGATGACGCCGGCGCCCAGCGCCACCTCGGCGGCCCGGCCCAGCCGGCCCCGGCCGCGCCGGTCGGGCAGCAGCGCCGCGGCGACCAGGGCGCCCGCGCCGACCCCGGCGATCTTCACGAGGCCGCTGGTGACCCGGCCCTCGCGCAGCGCCCGCAGGTGCCCGCGGAAGCCCTTGTCGCCCTTCTGGTCGGGTCGCGCGCCGACGATGTCGTCGTAGAGGCCGACCGCGCCGCCGGTGAGCCCGGCGGCCAGCGCGGCCGTGGCGGTGCGCGCGTCACCGGCCCCGAGCGCGCTGGTGACGCTCGCGGACACGGCCAGCGACGGACCGCCGGCCAGGGTGACCGTGCGCCCGCGGAAGTTCGTGCGCTCCAGCTGCGCCGCCTCGGGACGGGTGCGCACCGTACGCAGTGCGGCCCGGGCGGCGTAAGCGCCCAGGCCGACGAGTGCCGCTCGGAGGAGTAATCCCACGTCAGCTCACTTCTGCTGCTGCGGCAGCAACGCGCTGGCGTTGGTGCCGACGCCGTAGTGACCGGCCTTGTTGTCCGAGAACTGCTCGTGCAGCGCGAGCGCCGCGGCGACCTGGCCCTGCACCGTCTCGGCGTTGTCCACGGTCGAGATGGTCTTGGCGAGTGTGGCGTCGTCGCGTACCTCGATCATCAGGTTGCCCTCGCCGCCCAGCACACCGCCGACCACGGCGACGCCCGCCCGGTCGAACTGCACGGCGGTGGTCTTGACCGCGGCGTTCTTGCCCGCCGCCTGGCTGTCGGTGTACGGCGAGCCGGAGACGACGACCACGGCCTCGGCCGGGCCGGAGACGGTGCCGGAGACCGTCAGGTAACCGAGCTTGCTGTACGCCGCGAGCACCGCCGCGCGGTCCGCGGCCGGCACGGCCGGCTCCCGGTCGAGCAGCACGGCGGCCAGCAGCGCGCTGGACGACTCGACGCCGTCGCTGTTGGCCGGGATCGCGGTGGTCGGGACGCTGGCCGGCTCGGCCTTGTTCTCCAGGTCGAGCAGCTCGACGCTGTTGTCGGGGTTGAAGAACTTGTCGGTCAGCTCGACGGTGCCGGTGACCTTCGCGCCGGCGGTCTTCAGCATGGCGTCCAGGCCCTCGACCTGGTCACGGCCCGACGGCATGACCAGCAGCAGCAGGCGCCGGTTGGTGAGCTTGCCGGACAGCATGATCGGAGCGGCCTCGGTGACGAACTGCTCCTCACGGTTGGCCTGGTCACGCAGGCCGGTCACCTGGTCGCGCAGCTGCGAGTTGTTCTTGCGCAGGTTGTTGACGTTGTCCTCGAGGGCGTCCGCCGCCGGGCCGTTGAGCGCCGCCGTGCCGACGACCAGCCCGATCGCCAGGGCCAGGAACACCGCCGTCATGGACACCACGTGGTACCTAAAGTTGATCACGTCAGAGCCTCTTGATCGTCCGGGTCCCTAGAACAGCCGCGTCAGGTGGAACATCACGTCGTCCCACCACTCCGCGGCCAGTGACAGGTATGCCTTGCCCACGGTGGACACGGCGACGGCCGCCGCCATCGCCGCGATGGCGGACAATACCAGCAAAAGCAGCGAAGAACCTGAAATGCTCTGCCGGTACAGCCGGCTCACGCCCTTGGCGTCGACCAGCTTGCCCCCCACCCGCAGCCGGGTGAGGAACGTCGAGGCCATGCCCCCGCGGCCCTTGTCGAGGAACTCCACGAGCGTGGCGTGTGTGCCGACCGCCACGATCAGCGTGGCGCCCTTCTCGTCGGCCAGCAGCATCGCGATGTCCTCGCTGGTCGCCGCGGCGGGGAAGGTGATCCCGGAGACACCGAGCTGGTGCACCCGGTCCAGGCCGGGCGCGCGGCCGTCCGGGTAGGCGTGCACGACCACCTCGGCGCCGCAGCGCAGCACGTCGTCGGTGACCGAGTCCATGTCGCCGATGATCATGTCGGGGGTGTATCCGGCCTCGACCAGCGCGTCCGCACCGCCGTCCACACCGATCAGGACCGGCTTGAACTCGCGGATGTACGGGCGCAGCACGTCCAGATCGGCCTTGTAGTCGTAGCCGCGCACCACGATCAGGCAGTGCCGTCCGGCGATCTGCGTCTTGATCTCGGGCACGCCGACGCCGTCGAGCAGCAGCTCGCGCTCCTGCTTCAGGTACTCCATGGTGTTCGCGGCGAACGCCTCCAGCTGCACCGACAGGCCCTCGCGGGCGTCGAGCATGGCCTTGGCGATGGAGTCGCCGTCCTGGCGCACCCCGTGCGCCACCGGCTCGCCACGCACGAACACGGTGTTGCCCTCGACCCGCACCGTGTCACCCTCGCGGATCTGCTGGAACACCCCCTCGCCCAGATCGTCGAGCAGGGTGATCCCCGCCTCGACGAGCACCTGCGGCCCGAGGTTGGGGTAGCGGCCGGAGATGGAGGGCTTGGCGTTCAGCACCGCCGCCACCCCCACGGCCACCAGGGAGTCGGCGGCGACCCGGTCGATGTCGACGTGGTCGATCACGGCGATCTCGCCGGGGCGCAGTCGGCCGACCAGACGCTTGGTCCGGCGGTCGAGCCGTGCGGTGCCGGTGAGGATCCCGGGTTCGGCGGGCCGGGTCCGGCGCAAGGTGGGAAGACGCATCGCAGCCATCCTGGCATGTCAGTCCGGTATTGGCGCGTACGACACCCCATGATCGACCTATCCGGGCCGAATTGTGATGTCTGAAACCTCGCCTACCCCATCGTGACATCTGTACGCCTCACCCGCCGACCGGCACGCCCGCGCTAGCTGCTGATATCGGGCAAAACCGAAGGATTCGGCGCGCTTTACAGTGTGCCCGTGATCTACCTCATGCTCGCCGGAGCCATTCTCGCCGAAGTCGTCGCCACCGTCTGCCTGCGCGCCTCCGCCGGGTTCACCAGGCTCGTGCCGTCCGTCGTGGTCGTGGTCGGCTACATCACCGCGTTCGTCCTGCTCAGCCAGGTCCTCAAGCGCGGCATGGCATTGGGCCTGGCGTACGGCGTGTGGGCCGGCATCGGCGTGGCACTGGTCGCCCTGGCCGGCGTCGTGTTCTTCAACGACCGCTTCACCTGGCTCCAGGTCGCCGGCCTCGTCCTCGTCGCCGCCGGCGTAGCCGCCCTCGAACTGGGCCAACAACACTGACCCACGTGCCCCACGCTGCCCCGCCCCGCCCCGCCCCCCTTTTTTTATAGACGTTGGCCTATCTGGATGACAAAATCGTGATCGACTTCATCCAGATAGGCCAACGTCTATGACGGAACGGGGTGGGCGGTCCGAACCCGAAGCGCGAAGGGCACCCGGCCGCAGGTCGCGACGGGTGCCCTCCGTCCGGTTCGGCGGGTCAGGCGGTGGCGGTGCGCTCGCGGGCGGCGACCGCCAGCAGCTCCTCCGCGTGCGCGATGCCCAGGTCGGAGTCCGGCAGGCCGGCCAGCATGCGGGCCAGCTCACGTGCCCGCTCGGTCTCCTCGACGACGCGCACGCCGCTGGTCGTGATCGCGCCGCCGGTGTCCTTGGCCACCACCAGGTGGCGGTCGGCGAACGCGGCGACCTGCGGCAGGTGCGTGACCACCAGCACCTGGTGGTTGCGGGCGAGCCGGGCCAGGCGACGCCCGATCTCGACCGCCGCGCGGCCGCCGACGCCGGAGTCGACCTCGTCGAAGACGAGCGTGGGCGGGCCGCCGGCCCCGGCGAAGACCACCTCGATGGCGAGCATCACCCGGGACAGCTCACCGCCGGAGGCGCCCTTCTGCAGCGGCAGGGCGGGCGCGCCGGGGTGGGCGAGCAGGCGCAGCTCGATGTCGTCGGCGCCGTCGGCGGTCACGCCGGAGTCGACCCCGCCGACGGTGAGGCTGACGTCACCGGCCGCGCGCGGCACCACCAGCACCTGGATGCGGGAGTGCGGCATGGCCAGCCCCGCCAGCTCCACGGTGACCTTGTCGGCGAAGCGGCCCGCGGCCTCCGTGCGCGCCTCGCGCAGCTTGGCGGCCAGCTCGGCGACCTCGCCGGCGAGCCGGTTCATCTCGCGCTCCAGCTCCTCGAGCAGCTCGTCGGAGCTGTCCAGCGCGCCGAGGCGGCTGCGGGCATTGTCGGCCCAGGCGATGACGCCGTCGATGTCGTCGGCGTACTTGCGGGTCAGCGAGCGCAGCGCGGCGCGCCGCTCGTAGATGAACTGCAGCCGGGCCGGGTCGGCGTCGAGGCTGGCCAGGTATGTCGACAGCTCGACGGAGACGTCGCCGAGCAGCGACGCGGCCTCCTCGAGCCGGGCGGCGAACTCGCCCAGCTTCGGGTCCACTCCGGACTGCGACTCCAGGGTGCGCCGCGCGGTGCCGACCAGGCTGGTCGCGTCCTCGCTGTCGGTCTCACCGCCGCCGGCGACCGCCTGGTGCGCGATGTGCGCGGCGGTGCGCAGGCCCTCGGCGTGCTCCAGCCGCTGGGCCTCGTCGCGCAGCTCGTCGTCCTCGCCGGGCTGCGGGTCGACCCGGGTGATCTCGTCGAGGCCGAGCCGCAGCAGGTCGGCCTCCTGGGCCCGGGTGCGCGCGTTGCGGCGCCGGTCGGCCAGGTCGTCGGCGACGCCGCGCCAACGGGTGAACAGCTCCCGGAACTCGACGAGCAGCTTCTCGTGCTCGGGGCCGGCGAAGCGGTCCAGCGAACCGCGCTGCTCGGCCGGGCGCAGCAGCCGCAGCTGGTCGGACTGGCCGTGCACGGCCAGCACCAGCTCGCCGACCTCGCCCAGCAGCGACACCGGCACGGTCCGCCCGCCCACGTGCGCCTTGGACCGGCCCTCGATGGTGACGGTCCGGCTCATCAGCAGGCTGCCGTCGACGTCGGGCTCGGCGCCCGCGTCGGCGACCCGGGTGGCCACCGCGCTGGCGGCGTTGCCCGCCAGGCGCAGCCTGCCCTCCACGGTCGCCCGTCCGGGCTCGGCCCGGACGCGGCCGGCATCGGCGCGGCCGCCGAAGAG
This sequence comes from Catellatospora sp. NPDC049609, assembly GCF_040675365.1. NCBI lineage: Bacteria > Bacillati > Actinomycetota > Actinomycetes > Micromonosporales > Micromonosporaceae > Catellatospora > Catellatospora sp. NPDC049609. The sequence goes on from NZ_JBFAOU010000048.1 coordinate 40,843, forward strand.
CAGCCCCAGTCCGGTGACGACCATGGTCTTGCCGGCACCGGTCTCACCGGTGATGACATTCATGCCACGGGTCAGCGGGAGGGTGGTGTCCTCGATCACGCCGAGACCGGTGATGCGCAACTCTTCCAGCACAGCAGATGACAGTAGCCCGCCCCTCCGACAGTGTCACGCCGGGCCACTCTCCCGCGCCTGTCAGTGGCCGGGGTGTCGCGGACCGTGGCCGCGCCAGCCCTCCACCGGCAGCCCGAACTTCGCCACCAGCCGGTCCGTGAACGGCCGCGGCCGCAGCCGTGCCACGCGCACCGGCAGCGCACCGCGACGCATGGTGACCTGCGCGCCGGGCGGCAGCCCGAACACCCGCCGGCCGTCGCAGCTCATCACGGCGTGCTCGGTGTACGGGTCGATGGTCACCTGGATCACCGAGTCGGGCGCGGTCACCAGCGGCCGGCTGAACAGCGCGTGCGCGCTGATCGGCACCAGCAGCATCGCCTCCACCTGCGGCCACACCACGGGTCCGCCCGCCGAGAAGGCGTACGCCGTCGAGCCGGTCGGGGTGGCGCACACCACGCCGTCGCAGCCGTAGCGCGACAGCGGGCGGCCGTCCACATCGACCAGCAGCTCGAGCATGCGCTCGCGGTTGCCCTTCTCGACGGTGACCTCGTTGAGCGCCCACGACTCCGCGATCACCTCACCGGCCAGCTCGGCCGTGACGTCGATGGTGATCCGCTCCTCGACGCTGTAGGCGCGCGCGACCACGTCACGTACGGCCAGGTCCAGGTCGGCGATCTCGGCCTCGGCGAGGAAACCCACCCGGCCCAGGTTGATGCCGAGCAGCGGCGCGCCCTCGGGGCGGGCCAGCTCGGCGGCGCGCAGCAGGGTGCCGTCGCCCCCGAGCGCGAACACGATCTCGGCCCCCTGCGCCGCGCAGGCGCCCGAGATGGGCGTCACCCCGGACAGGTCCAGGTCCTCGGCCTCCTCGGCCACCACGCGCACGGTGAAGCCCGCGGCGATCAGGTCCTGCGCGACCGTGCGGGCATGGTCGGTGGAGTCCTTCCGGCCGGTATGGGTGACCAGCAGCGCCACGCGCTCCGTCAATTCAGTCCTCCGCGTCAGGTGCGTTCGGCACCCCAGCCTCCACCACAGCGCGAATGTCCGCCACCTCGGGGGCGGGTGCGTCACGCCGGAACCATACGAAGAACTCGACGTTGCCGGAAGGGCCGGGCAGCGGGCTGGCCGTCACCCCGGCCACACCCAGGCCGAGCCCGGTCGCCGCGGCGGCCACGTCCAGCACCGCCTCGGCCCGCAGCGCGGGGTCGCGCACCACGCCGCCCGTGCCGACCCGCTCCTTGCCGACCTCGAACTGCGGCTTGACCATCAGCACCAGGTCGCCGTCGGTGCAGGCGGCCAGCGCGGGCAGCACCAGGCGCAGCGAGATGAACGACAGGTCGGCCACGGTGAGCCCGACCACCCCGCCGATGAGCTCCGGGGTGAGGGTGCGCACGTTGGTGCGCTCGTGCACCTTCACCCGCTCGTCGGTGCGCAGCGACCACGCGAGCTGGCCGTAGCCGACGTCGACGGCGACCACCTCGGCCGCACCGTTGCGCAGCAGCACGTCGGTGAAGCCGCCGGTGGACGCGCCCGCGTCCAGGCAGCGGCGGCCGGCCACGGTCAGCCCGCGCGGCGTGAACGCGGCCAGCGCCCCGGCCAGCTTGTGCCCGCCCCGCGACACGTAGTCGTCGCCGGTGGCCTCGCCGGTCACGCGTACCGCGTCGGCCGGGTCGACCATGGCCGCGGCCTTGTGCGCCACGGTGCCCTTGACCTCGACCCGGCCGGCGGCGATCAGCTCACCGGCCTGCTCGCGCGAGCGGGCCAGCCCGCGGCGGACCAGTTCCGCGTCCAGGCGGGTACGACGTGCCATGTGCGCTACGCCTCGATCGCGGAGAGGACTTCCCGCAGCGTCCGGTGCGCGGCCTCGTACGCCGCGAGCTGCTCGGCCAGCGGCAGGTCGGCGGCGTTGGCCACGGACCGCACCGCCGCGTCGACGGCGTGGTGGCCGGTCGGGCCGGGCATCAGGGTCGCCGGGGTCGGTATCGGACGCGGTGCGGGGACCGCCGGTGAGAACGACAGCGGCAGCTGCGGCGAGCTCATGCCCTCTCCTCGTAACGCTGTGCGGCGGCGCGACGCTTGCTCACGCGGACGCCCGGCCTGCGGTCTTCTTCGCGGTCTTCTTCGCCGTCGCCTTCTTCGCGGCCACCGGCACGTCCTCGGCCGCGCTGAACGCGACCGGCGCCACCTTCGCGGCCGGCTGCTCCACCGCGGCGTCGACCGCGGCCTTGCGGCCCGCCGCCGTCTTCTGGCCGGCGGCCTTGCCGCCCACCGCCTTGGCCGCGACGGCCTTCGACACCTTCTGCGCCACCGGAGCCGGCGCCTTCTTGGGCGGTGCCGGCTTCGGCGCGGCCTTGGCGGGCTCGGCCACCTTGGCCGACGGCTTCGGCAGCTCGCGCTCGCGCTCGATCACCACGGGACGCTCGGCGATCCCGGCCGCCGGCGGCACCCGCACGGCGGGCGGCGCGACCTTGCCGGCCACGGCCTTCTTAGCCACAGCCTTCTTCGCGACGGGCTGTGCCGCCGGGACGGTGCTCGCGGCGGAGCCGTTGGCGGAGCTCACCCCCGACGCGGTCGCGGTGCCGTCGGCGCCCGACGGTGCGGTGGCCTTCGCCTCGCGGAGCTGGCCCTCCAGATCCTCGATCCGGGCGGTCAGCGTGGCGACCTCCTCGGCGGTGGCCAGGCCGACCCGGCCCAGGGCACGGTCGAGCTCCAGCCGCACGATCCGCGCCACGGCCTCCCGGTTCTGCATGCCGGTGGTGACCAGTTCCTCGGCCATCGCCTGCAGCTGCGACGCGGTCGCGCCGCTCTTGCCCAGCAGTTCCCTGGCCGCCTTCTTGACGGTCTTCTCCGCCTTCTTCTTCGACGCCTCGGTCAGCCCGAAGGCCAGCTCGAGGTACGCCTTGACCACGTCCTGCATCGGCTCGCCCGACTTCTGCGCCACGGCGGTCACCACCTCTCCTGCCGACTGATGCCCGGTTCCGGCCACGTCCTCGCGGCGCGTACCTTTCCGCCGACCAACGCTACAGGGCCGGGACCGTGGGAGCTGCGAAGAGGCCCCCGAGATCCGCCGACACGTACGTCGGGCGCAGCTGCCCGCCCGCCGCGGCGGCCTCGACCGCCGTGGAGACACCGGTCAGCACGAGCAGGCTGTCCATTCCGGCCCGATGCGCACCGGCGATGTCGGTGTCCAGGCGGTCACCGACGACCAGCACGCGGCGCGCCGACGCCTGACCGGCCGCGGTCGCGAACAGCCCCGGCTCGGGCTTGCCCACCACCACGTCGGGCTCCCGCTCCAGCGCGGTGGCCAGCAGTGCGACCAGCGAACCGTTGCCCGGCAACGGCCCGCGCAGGGTCGGCAGGGTCCGGTCGGTGTTCGTGGCCACCCACCACGCCCCCGCGCGGATCGCCACGCACGCCTCGGCCAGCTGCTTCCAGCCCAGGTCCGGCCCGAAGCCCTGCACCACCGCGCGCGGGTTGTCGTCGGCGCTGTCGACGGGCCGCAGCCCCACGTCGGCGACCTCACCGCGCAGCGCCGGGGCGCCCAGCACCAGCACCGGCGCGCCCGGCTCCAGCCGCTGCGCCAGCAGCGCCGCGGCGGCGCCCGCCGAGGTGAGCACCTCGTGCGGCTGGGCCGCGATGCCCATACCGCGCAGCAAAGCCGCGACCTCGGCCGCGCGACGCGACGCGTTGTTGGTGGCGAAACGCACCGGCTTGCCCTGATCCCTCAGGCGGGCCAACGCATCGACCGCCCCGGGAATGGGGCGGTCGATGAGGTAAAGCACGCCGTCGAGATCGAAAATGACCAGGTCATAGTTCTCGACGAGCTCGGTCACTTGTCCGCGTCCGCCTTCTGCGCGTCGGCGTCCGCCGACGGCTTCTCCGCGTCGGCATCGGCCGACGGCTTCCCGGTGTCGGTCGACGGCTTCTCGTCGAGATCCTCGAGGTCGTCGTCGTCCTCGTCGTCCGCGTCGTCGTCTTCCTCGTCGCGGTCGTCGTCCTCGTCCTCGTCGCGGTCGTCGTCGAGGTCGTCTTCGTCGTCCTCGTCCTCGTCGAGGTCGTCGTCCTCGTCGTCGTAGTCCTCGTCGTCGTCGAGGTCGTCCTCGTCGTCGCCGTCCTCGTCCCGGTCCTGGTCGTCGTCACGGGCGTCGCCGGACTCGTCCTCGCCGGTGCGGCGGGCGGCCGGGGCACCATCGGCCTCGTCCATCTCGGACTCGTCCTCGATCTCGACCCCGTCCATCTCCAGCAGGCGCTCGGCCGCGTCGGTCACCGCGTCCGTGTCGGCGGCGGCGGCCTTGGCGAACCACTCGCGCGCCTCCTCGGTGCGCCCCGACTTCAGCAGCGCATCGGCGTACGCGTACCGCAGGCGCGGCGCCCAGTCCTCCTCGGACTCCACCGTCAGCTCACGCACCTGCAGCATCGCCGCAGCGGCGTCGTGCTGGCCCATGTCACCACGGGCCCCGGCCGCGACGATGAGCAGCTCCAGCGCCTCCGGCTGGCTCAGCTTCTCGCGCTCGGCCCCGCGGAACAGGTCGATCGCCTTCTCCGGACGTCCCAGCGCACGCTCGCAGTCGGCCAGCACCGCCAGGTGCGTCTGCCGACCGGTCATCCGGTGGTACGTACGGATCTCAGCAATCGCGCTGGCCCAGTCGCCCGCCTGGTACGCGGCCAGGCCGACCGCCTCGCGGACCACCGCGATGCGGGAGGCCAGCCGGCGCGCCGCCAGGGCGTGCTCGAGTGCCTGCTCCGGCTCGTCGTCGATCAGCTGACCGGTCGCGACCAGGTGCCGGGCGACCGTGTCGGCCACCGGCTTGGCCAGCGACAGCAGCTCCGCGCGCACCTCGCTGTCGAGGTCCGCCGCGGTGATGTCGTCGGGCAGGTGCGGTCCGGGACGGCCCGCGCTCTCGACCTCGCGCGTCTCGGCACCCTCGGCACGATCGCCGCCGGTACGCTCCCGGTCACCGCCGCGGAAACCCGCACGGTCACCGCGCTCGTCGTCGCGGCGGAAGCCACCCTCACGGCGCTCGCCGTAGCCGGGACGGTCGCCACCGGAGCGGAAGCCACCCTCACGACGGTCACCGGAGCCGGGACGGTCGCCACCCGAACGGAAGCCACCCGCACGGTCACCGCCGGAACGGAAGCCGCCTTCACGGTCACCGCCGCGGAAGCCGCCCTCACGACGGTCGCCGTAGCCGGGACGGTCGCCACCGGAGCGGAAGCCACCCTCACGACGGTCGCCGTACGCAGGCCGGTCCCCACCCGAACGGAACCCGCCCTCACGACGGTCACCGCCGCCGGCACGATCCCGGTCACCGCCACGGAAACCACCCTCACGACGGTCGCCATAGCCCGGACGGTCCCCACCCGAACGGAACCCACCCTCACGACGGTCGCCGTACGCAGGCCGGTCCCCACCCGAACGGAACCCGCCCTCACGACGCTCTCCGCCACCGGCACGATCCCGGTCACCGCCACGGAAACCACCCTCACGACGGTCGCCATAGCCCGGACGGTCGCCACCCGAACGGAAACCGCCCTCACGACGCTCGCCGCCGCCGGAGCGGTCGCCGCCGGAGCGGAACCCGCCCTCACGGCTGCCGCCGTACGCAGGCCGGTCGCCGCCGGAACGGAACCCGCCCTCACGGCTGCCGCCGCGGAAGTCGGTACGGTCGCCGGACGGGCGGCGGAAGCCACCCTCACGGCGGTCGCCGCCACCGGTACGGTCGCCACCGGTACGGTCGCCACCGGTACGGTCGCCGCCGGAACGGAAGCCGCCTTCGCGACGGTCACCGCCGCCGAAACGCTCACGGTCACCGCCGGAGCGGAAGCCGCCCTCACGACGGTCGCCGTACGCAGGCCGGTCGCCGCCGGAGCGGAACCCACCGCCTGCGCGGTCGCCGCCCGAACGGAAGCCCTCACGGTCGCCGCCGGAGCGGAAACCACCCTCACGGCTGCCACCGCTGCGGAACCCGCCCTCACGGCCGGCACCCCCGCGGTCGCCGTAGCCCGGCCGGTCGCCACCCGAGCGGAAGCCGCCCTCACGGCGGTCGCCGCCACCAGCGCGGTCGCCGCCGGAGCGGAAGCCGCCCTCACGACGGTCGCCGTACGCGGGCCGGTCGCCGCCGGAACGGAAGCCACCCTCACGGCTGCCACCGCCGCGGAACCCGCCCTCGCGGCCGGCACCCCCGCGGTCGCCGTAGCCGGGACGGTCGCCGCCACGCGAGTAGCCGCCTTCACGGCGCTCGCCATAGCCACCGGAGCCGCCGGAACGCTCGCCGCCGCGGAACCCGCCCTCGCGGCGCTCGCCACCGCGGAAACCGCCGCGGTCGCCCTCATCACGGCGGAATCCGCCGCGCTCACCCGTGCCACGCGAACGGTCGTATCCGCCGTCGTAGCCCCTTGCCCGGTCGCCGTCTCGGCGGAAACCCTCACGCTTGCCGTGGGAACGGTCGGCTCCGCCCCGCTCTGAGCGTGCTCCGCCACCTCCCTGGCCGGCCTGGCCGGACGTGTCACGTCCGGACTTGTCGTTATCACTCGCGTTCACGGGTACATCCTTCCTGATGCCGCGGAAAATGGCGGCACAACGCACACGAGGGCCTACCCCTGGCGGGGAGGCCCTCGTGTGGAACGTTTGTCCGGCGGCGTCCTACTCTCCCACAACGTCCCCGTTGCAGTACCATCGGC